>JAISPE010000315.1 GCA_031275145.1 Prevotellaceae bacterium
AAATTTTTCGCCCTAAATTTTTCGCCCTGTTTCTGCCAAGATACCCAAACCGATGACGTTTGTTGTAATGTCTTTACAGCAAGCTTTTACCCGCCCCATCGTCATTGCGAGGAGCGTTGCGACGAAGCAATCCAGAATTTCCTCCCATGCCGTAAGTTTCCGCATCCCTTAGTAGTGTCGTCCCTGCGGGACTTGCTGTACAGTCCAATCATGTTAATCATACCAATCACAAAAATCAGCGGTTCAGACAATGATCGTCTGAGGAAATTCTGGTCGCTGCGCTCCTCGCAATGACGAGCAGACGCAGACAGGACATCGCGATTATATCATTTCACAACCTCGACCCACTGGCCTGTTGTGTTGGCGCTTATTGTTCCGTCATACATTGCTTCCACTTTTGCCGCAGGCAGATAGAACCGGCCGGCATACGTTGCTGTGAGTTTTATCTTAAACTGTTTCGGATTCTTCAGGCTGAAATACAGATACACCCTGTCGTCTCTGATATCGCAGTAATCGTAATTATCCTCGCTGTTTCCGTCGGTGATATCCAGCAGGCGCTCGTTGGCAATCTCCCAGCCCGACGGGAAGATCTGCGTCAGAGCGATATTCGAATATGCTTCGCCGGCCGGACTCAGGTTTACGACGTCCACAATAGCGTAGAAATCTGTTCCCTGTTTCAGTTTTGCGGGGTCTGTCGGCGATTTGCCGTCGGAGAATGAAACCCTTAGCTTTATTTTGTTTTCCGAAGCCGTTTCCTGTCCTTCGGCGGGTGTTCCCGTTGTCGAAATCTGCACATGGACACTGGTATTCGATTTGTTTTTCACCTCAAATTTTCCGGAAACAAGATCGCCCAGACTTGCTGTCCAGACCGATTTGCTCGAATTGACAGTGTTTTTATTTCCATTGCAGGTATATTCGATATTGACCGAAGCGCCGTCTTTCAGATTTTCGGCATAGCGGGATATTCCCATCAGCGCATACGCCGTTGTTTGAGTACTCATCCAGCGGTTTGAGTTGAGCCGGGTCGACAGGTCGCGCACGAGTTCGAACGCCGTTCCTTCGCGATTCATCAGCAGCATAGCGTCCACTATTAGAGCCATATCCCGCGTACTCGAGCCGTAAGTCTGCGAGAACGGAGACGGATATTCCTTAACTGCGGTTTCCGTATTTTCGATAATTTTCTCGGCGATTTCCGTCTGTCCGGCAAGTGCGTATGCCGCCGACAGCACCCAGCGGGTCTGCATGGATATGGTTTTATCCTCTTTCAGTCTGTTCATTGCACCGAGTTCGGGCGCTTTTGCCTTAGCCAGAGTATATAAACGGTAAGCCTGCTCCAAATCGTGCTGCGAATATGAATAGTACGTACCTTTCTGACTGCTCATCACCCAGCTGCGGGCTTTTTTCTGCTGATATTTCAGCCAGTCCTGTTTCATACCGCCCGGCAGCGAAAATCCTTTTTTCTCCGCTTCGAGTATAAAATCGCCGGCATAGCTTGTTGCCCAGTCGTTATACGAACCTTCTCCGGGCCAGTAAGTAAATCCGCCCTCGTATCCGGCGAAACTCTTCAGTCTGTTCAACGCCGCCTTGACATTATACGAAGCCCGGGTTTTATCCTTTTCGCTCAAATCGATAACCGAACTCAGATATAGCTGCGGGAAAGCGCTCGAAACGGTCTGTTCCAGACATCCGTGCGGATATTGAATCAGGTAGTTAAGACGCTGTCCCAGATTCAGTGGCGGAATGACCGAAGCTTCTATCCTGCCGGTATTTGTACCCGCAAGTCCGTGCAGTTCTTCCGATATGGAATTGCTTTTACCGGCCTCCAGTACAAACGAATGTACTTTTGTCAGTGGAGGATTGGGCGTGCGCACCTCTATTTCGACACTGTATTCCGAACGTTCGTTGCCGGAAACAGCGACGATTTTCACCTTTCCGACTCCTGTCTGCTGCTTTACTTTCAGTTTGAACGAAGTCATTTCCTCTCCGGCGGACTTGAACTCGACAGTATGTTTCGTGTCTTCGACCGTAAACAGACCGTTTACCTCGACTGATACATCCGCTTTGCTGATTTTTTCATCCATGGAGAATATGTTTACAGGCAAGTCGATTTCCTCGCCCGGCCCTATGACGCGCGGCATTGTCGCCAGTACCATAAGAGATTTTTTTACGGGGATTACCTTTTCGGCATTTCCGTACGCCTTTTTGCCGGCGGCGACGAGCATCACCCTGACCGAGCCGATATAACTGTGCATCTTCAACTGATGCGTGAGTTTCTGGCCTTTGTTCAGCGAGAACGGTCCGATAAAAGTTACCACAGGTTTAAATCTGTTTATTTTGGTTCTGTTGGCCGAAGCGGCGTCGCCGCCGCCTATCGCAAACATCTGTTCGATTCGTCCGCCGTAAGCTCCGATCAGGGATTCGTACATATCCCAGGTCTTCACTCCCAGAGCTTCTTTTGCGTAGAAATATTTCCACGGGTCGGGGGTATTGAATTTGGTGAGATCGAGCAAACCTTCATCGACAACGGCAAGAGTATAGGTCATCGGATTGCCTTTTTCCTCGCTGACAGTGATTTTATAGTCCTCTTCCGGACGTATCGAAGCGGGGACATCGAGTACCGGCGCAAGTTTCGTTTCCGGATCGACAACATTCACCGGAATCACGCCGAACAGTCTTACCGGCAAATCGTTCTGCGTCTGGGCATGAGGCTGTACAAGTGTTATGGAGACATACACGTTTGGCGTCATTTCGGGCGTAGTTTTGATTTCGATTTTTGTGTCGCCGTCTTCGCAGGCAATCCAGTAGCTGCTGAGTATCTTTGTTCCGTTTTCGATGCTAACCAGAGCTTTGGCAGTGTTCGACGAGGGGAAGGTAATTACGGCATTTTCGCCCGCATCGTACGATTTTTTATCGCTTTCGAAGAGCAGCATTGTCGAGCCTTCGCTGCCCTGCCGCGCACGTCCGCCCCAGCCGGGCCAGTCGTAGTATGCAACTGTGCCGGCGCTGTGTTCACCGTTTTTATCCGTTACTTTTATCAGGTAAAATCCATACTGACTGTGCGAAGCCTTATACGAAAACACTCCGCGGCCTCCGGATATTTTGACTGTCTCATCGTAAACAGGCGTACTGTATGAACTTTGATTGAAATTGGCAAGCTGATTGTCAGACGAACTCCACCACCAGCTCCATCCAAGCTTGTAAACAGTGATTTTCACATCCATCTGTTCGGAGACGGTTTTGCCCGATTTGTCAAGCAGCGCGATATCGAACGTCTGGTTTTTATCTGTTTCCAGCATATTGTTGAGGCCTGTTCCCTTCGGCTGCGCAATCCCGACATATCTCCTGTACGGGGATATCGTCTTGCTTACGTTGTCGATACTGAAATCGCCGCCTTCCTCGAAAATCCGGGTAACAAAGTTCGCCCTGAGTTTTCCCGAGGGTTTGCTGCCGAGGCTGACTGTCTGTGAAAAACTTGCATTTCCATCATCGTCCAGATTTCCTGAGAAAAACGCATTTTCTTCCGACACGAATTTCTTTGTCGGATCATCAAAGACAAACTGTTCATATCCCTTAAACACAGTCTTCACCGGATTGAGATACATGGCTGTTTCGGCGCGAAGATTTCTGGCCGGCGCTCCATGCAGCCATGATGAAGACAGCGAGCCGGCAACCGGAGTTTGCAGATCTATTTCGTCCTGTTTGAATGTCAGGTTTATTTTCAGCCTGTTCGGTTTGACTGTTTCTACCTTAATTGATTTGTTGAAGGAAATTCCACCGACTTTCACCGAAGCAAGCCAGTTTCCCGTCGGGGCATTATCGTCTGTCTGACAGACAAAAGTATAGAAGCCGTTTACTCCGTTTATTTTATTCTGTCTGCTGACGACCCTGCCTCTGGCGTCTGTGATTTCCAGAGTCACAGGATGGGAAGCGGGAAGACTGTTTTCCAGATCCTGAAGGATGAAAGTCAGGAATATTGAATCGCCCGGCCGCCAGACGCCACGTTCGCCGTAGATAAATCCTTTTATCCCGTTTTTCACCGCATCGCCTGCCACATCGAAACGGCTGAGCGATATCGATTTTCCGTCCTGCATTTGCAGATATCCTCTCTGCGCTCCCTGACGTGCTACCGCAACAAACGGTTTCCCCTTAACTTCCACGTCTGCATATCCTTCGCCGTTGGTTATTCCCCGTCCGATTAACTGTTGCTGGTAATTGTAAACTTCCAGCTCAACCGAAGATACGGGAGTGATTGCATGTACGTTAGTTACGATAAAGCGTGTCGAACTGTTTGTCCCGGCTTTGGCTATAATGCCGAAGTCGGAAGCGAGTATGTTTTTCGCCGCACGGCATCTGTTACTCAATCTGTAATATTCGTTTGCGCAGGGATCAAGTCTGTCGTTATAGTCATCGTCACCGTCATAAGTGTAGTAATATTCGTAATCGTAATCGTATGACTGCGAAATATCGTAACTGCGTTCCATGTTTTTCAGCTGTTCTTCATCGGAGAGATTCTGTTCCTGACCGTTACCGCTTTCTTCGTCACAGTCCGTGATTGCCTGTTTTTTTGTGAAACCGAGTTCGATTCGATAAATTGCGCCCTGTTCGGGGGTTACAAGTTTCGACAAATCCAGCGCGTATGTACTCCAGCGTCGCAGTTCCTTTACCGTTCTGTTTTCGTCGAGCCGTATGGTTTTGAGGGCGACCAGACGTCCGGCGCGCTTCAGTTCCGACTGTCCGGCGAGACTGTTTATCTGTAGAAACTGCAATACGTTGTTTTCGTATATTTTTATGACCTTAACGGTAACCGATTTAACCGAAACGGCCTGAAACGGCATGACTGTTCCGTTGTTCGTGGTCGGGAGGATGTTTCCTTTTCCCGTAAACTTGATTTCCGGTTTGTTTGACTCGAAAAGCAGTTCTTCGGTATGATTTTTCCCGAAACTGCCGCCGTTAGCGCTTTTGAGGCTTTCGAATATCGTCAGTGTCACCTGTCCCGTCAGTCTTTCGGAGGGATAAAGCAGTATTGTGTTCAGCGACACGCGGTACGTAAATTTGTATTCTTCAAGAGCGATGATGCCCGCAAGATTTTGCTTCACATCGATGGGGGCAGAGAAACGGCATAGAATGACCTGATTTCCATCTTCGTCACTCGGAACAATACCAAGGATGTCAAATTCGTACTTGCTGGGTACTCTGAGCGCTTCTTCGTCGACCAGATCGCCGCCGATGCTTTTCGCGTCGAGCCGGAATTTCATTTCGGACGCCGATTCGCCGGCTTTGATACTGTCAATAGTGAAAGTGTGTTTATTTCCTTCGTGTTCCCACTTGATGGCGGGTAATTCGTTGCCCAGACGGACTGTCAGCATTTTCTCCACCGCAGCAGGATCGGCATAGTCGGAGATATGGACTTCTCTGGTTAACTGAAACATGTGCGGCGAAGTTTCGTTATAGAGCTTCAACCCTTCACGCGACATGTAAAACGAGGGCTTGATGGTCGAAAATCCAAATTCAAACTCGCGGAACTGTTTATCGACGTTTTTAACGGTTTTTCCAACATTGAATTTCACCGTATACCGCTGATTTATTTTGAGATTCTCCTCGGGGACAAAAGCAAATGTATTGCTGCCACGCATCTGCGTTTTCCCTTTTACGGAAGGCGAGATGTCGAACAGATTCTCGTTTAACCCCTCAGGGTCCAGATGCGAAGGCTCGGACAGCTGCACAATGATATTTGATTTTACGGAGATATCTCCCGAAGTAAACGCTTCAACATAAGGATTGTAATTTGGAGACATATCCTCGCCCCCCTTATCGGACTTGCACGAGACCAAAAACAGCGCAAATGTGATAACTGTCAGTAAGAAATTTTTGTTCATAACATTATAACTTTATCAGAATAAACAATCTAACCATTCTTTTGTTCTTTACGAATGTATGCAAATTTAATGATATTTTTTATATGTGAACAATTGATGATTGATACCGAAACTGTCTGAACTGTGATTTTTGTGATTTGTATGATTAGTATGATTGGTAGTCTGAGTCCATGCCGCCCTGCCGCCCATGCCGTAAGCTCCCATGCCGTAAGCTTTAGCTCAATGTCATCAATTTAAGAAATGCCGTCAATTTAAAGTACAAAAGACTGTAATAAAAAGCATTCCGTTAGGAAACTTTAGTTCGACGAAGTCAATGCATCGCTCAGTAGAAACGCAGGTAACAACAGCCTGCATTCCGTTAGGAAACTTTAGTTCGACGAAGTCAATGCATCCAAAGATTAAAGCAATTAAAATATACGTAAATGGATGTGGATGCATTGACTTCGTCGAACTAAAGTTTCCTGACGGAATGCAATGAACTGCAACCTTTTTCTTAAATTGATGACATTGTGCTTTAGCTTACGGCAGGGGCAGTATGGGGCTGCGAAGGGAGCATACAGCAAACGGTACAGCCCGGTTACATATACAGGCACAGACGCCGGAACAGACAGCAGCATATCGAATATTCGGATATCGCTGTACCGTATATATACCATACCTTATCATACGGTATACGGTTTGTTCATGCGGAAATAGTTTTCAAGCAAATAATATCAGTTTTCGGGATATTGAACGAAAACCTGCGGCAAACAGTTTCCCGCTGTTTTCCGCTATTTTTTACGCACCGGTTTTCCATACGTACGCAGCAAAATTTCCATACGTATGCAGCAAAATTTCCATACGTATGCGGCAAAATTTTCATACGTATGCGGCAAAACTTCCATACGTACGCAGTTCCTACCGCAAAAGTTTTTTACCGCAGAGTACGCAGAGTACGCAAAGTACGCAAATATCCGCCAACACTTTGCGCTCTTTGCGTACTTTGCGGTAAAATATTTAAAAGAGTTAAAAAAGTAAGTATAATTAATAACTAAAGTTTCCCACCTTATAAATTTTTTTCTGTGGATTTAAGGGTATATTTTAATTGCTTTAATCTTTGGATGCGTTCCTAACGGAATACTTTTTGTTACAGCCTTTTGTACCTTAAATTGATGACATCGGGTCGCGACCTGCGGTTATGAAAATCTTGCCTTTCAGTCAAAGCGATTGCTCAACTTATTTCGTAATACTCACAGAGCGTTGATCGTAGATGAAAATCATTCCCATTTGATGGGGCGTTTCATGCCACGCATCCGGCTTCTTATTTTAGTTTGCTTTCGTTTCAGTTCTGTCGTGGGTTTATCGATTTTAAACTTACGCGGATTCGGCAATATTGACGCAATTTGCGCAGCTTCATAACCAGTCAGTTCACTGGCCGATTTTCTGAAATATTTTTTTGCTGCGGTTTCTATGCCATATAATCCGTCGCCGACTTCTATAACATTCAGGTAAACCTCCATAATTCTTTTCTTTGACCAGAAAATCTCCATAAGAATCGAGAAATAAGCTTCCAGCGCTTTTCTTGACCATGTACGCGAAGGCAGCAGATAAACGTTTTTCGCGGTTTGCTGGGTGATTGTACTGCCGCCACGTACTGTATTGTTTTCTTTATTGTGTTTCATCGCTTCTTTTATCGCATTCAAGTCAATACCGAAATGTTCCATGAATTTATTGTCTTCTGCCGCAATTACCGCCATAATCACATCTTCGGAAATATCGTCAATTGATACCCATTCGCGGGTATTGCGATAATTGCCGTCTGCAATATTTTCTACATAACGGACAAACATCAGTGGAGTATAACGGACGGGTAACCATTTTAATAAAATCACCGAAAGTATGCTGAATGAAAACAAAAATACAACTGTCCGAAGTATAAATATCCGAACATTTTTCCAGAATGTATTCGATGGCGTCTTTTTTGTCAATCAATCTATTTTTTTT
>JAISPE010000318.1 GCA_031275145.1 Prevotellaceae bacterium
ATTTTTACTTATAATTGTACTGTTGATACTTATCCTGTCATGGTTTTTCAGGGTGATTATGGGATATTTTGCCAGGACTTTTTTCAATATTGACAGTCAGGCAAACAGCAGACCGAAAACTCAGCGTAAGGCCGGAAAACAGGGCGATATACATATAGACAGGCAACCTGCGCGGGATAAAAAAATCAAAAACGATGTAGGGGAATACGTTGATTACGAAGAAATAAAATAATCGAAATGGAGATAAACCTGTTTCTTCGCATAGTATCGTTTGCAAAACCGTACAGCCGGTTCTGGCCGCGTTATCTTGCGTTTATAATTCCGGGAATGATTTTCGGAGTTTTGAATTTCGTACTGATATTGCCGGTACTGAACATTATCTTTGAACAGACAACCTTAACGTATGTCGAAAATACGGAATTTTCCCTGACCGATGTAACATATTTCAAAAATGTCTTTTACAATCTTTTGTATAAAGTAAACGTTTTATGGGGTGAAAACGGCGCTCTTCTGACAGTTTGCGCTGCGGTGATGATTGCCTCGCTGTTTGCCAACATGTTTAAATACCTTGCACAGCGCACATTAGTCTCGATGCGCGTTCATGTTCTGAAAAACATGCGGACAGCCATGTTCGGCAAAATAACCGGATTGCATATAGCCTATTTCAACGAAAAACGGAAAGGCGACCTGATATCTACGCTTTCCAACGATATCGGGGAAGTGCAAAACAGCGTGGTCACTTCTTTTCAGACCGTTTTCAGAGAGCCAGTGATGATTGCGGGCAATATGGCGGTTTTGTTTTACATGTCGTATCAACTCACTGTTTTTTCATTAATTGCAGCTCCACTGTCGGCGTTTTTCATAGGACGGCTGGCGAAAAAACTGAAACACGATGCTGGAATTGCTCAAAAACATCAGGCGGATATAATGGGCGTTATCGAGGAAACCATTTCGGGAATGAGGATAATCAAAGCGTTTAATGCTCAGAAATATGTACGCAACAAATTCGAAAATGCGAACGAAAAATACAGGAGATCGTCGAAAAAGGTAGCCAACCGTCAGGAAATGGCATCTCCGATGTCGGAATTTCTCGGCGTCACGATTGTTCTCGCAATAGTCTATTTCGGAGGGCGGTTAGTGCTGGGAGGGTATCTGGATATGAGCGCTACCGAATTTCTGGTATATATCGGACTGTACTACAATATTCTGGTCCCGGTAAAAGAACTTTCACGCGCCTTTACTTCAATCCAGAAGGGAATGGCGTCGGCTAAAAGAATTTTCGAGGTTCTGGATTATCCCGTCGATATACTCAAAAGCAAAAATCCGGTATCGATCAGCAATTTCAAGGATAAAATCGAGTTTGAGAGTGTTTCGTTTCACTATTCCGAAAAAAACAGCGAAGTCCTTCACAATATTAACCTGACTGTCCCGAAAGGGACAACATGCGCTCTGGTCGGACATTCGGGCGCAGGAAAATCGACTGTGGCCGATTTAATCCCGCGTTTTTATGATGTCACAAAAGGAGAACTGAAATTAGACGGTATCAATATCAAAGATTATCAGCCAAAGGAACTTATCAGCCTGATGGGAATTGTCAGTCAGGAATCTATTCTGTTCAATGACACCGTTTTCAACAATATCGCTTTCGGTTGGGAAGAAGCAACGGAAGAAAACGTTCGTACAGCAGCGGAAATAGCGAATGCTCACGAATTTATCGTGAAGCTGGAGGACGGATACAACACTGTGATCGGCGACAGGGGAAACCGTCTGTCAGGCGGACAGCGTCAGCGGTTAGCCATCGCACGCGCCGTATTGCGCAACCCGCCGATACTGATCATGGACGAAGCAACCTCGGCGCTTGACAGCGAATCGGAACGGCTTGTGCAGGACGCTTTATACAAGCTGATGAAAAACAGAACATCGGTAGTCATAGCTCACAGACTTGCGACTGTACGCAATGCAGACTGTATTGTTGTGATTCAGGACGGTCAAATAATAGAACAGGGTACGCATGAGGAACTTATGGACAGAAAAGCAGCCTATTACAACCTGTGCAGCCTGCAAAATTTCAGTAAAATATAAATCAGGATTTCATTGGAGGACTGTATGCCGGCAGTATCTCTTATTCCTGAAACATATTTAATTAATGTCATTCCCTTCAACTGGACACGTTGATCCTTCCGAAAGGGAGTACGACAAAATTCCCCCCTTTTTTTTTGACATAATTAACAGAAACTTTAGTTCGACGAAGTCAATTTTCATAATTTACAAAGTCTGTTAATTCTGTTAATTCTGTCAAAAAAAGGGAATTTGTCAAAAAGAAATTTTGTCGTACACCTTTCCAAAACGTTTTCTGTAAAAAATATGATGAAATTTTTTATGTAAATCGGTATATGGTAAATAACAAATTAACAGGTATATATACAGTGTTAAACAGAAGCGGGGAATAAGAATTGCAAAATAATTTTTCAAATTCTGTTTGGATATTAAAAAAATATCTATCTTTGCACTCGCAAACAGAGGTGACAGTTTATAAAAACTCCTCAGTAGCTCAGTTGGTTAGAGCACATGACTGTTAATCATGGGGTCCTAGGTTCAAGTCCTAGCTGGGGAGCAAAAGTTGACGAAATTTTTAATGGT
>JAISPE010000346.1 GCA_031275145.1 Prevotellaceae bacterium
ATTTAAAATTACATAAAAATGAAAAAGATATTTTTAATTAGTATTGTCAGTATCGTTTTAACCGGTATTTTCGCATGTGGCGAATCGGTAAAAAAACCTGCTCCCCCATTAAACGGAGTCCCTCAATATGAGGGAGATTCTGTTAATTTCATCAAACGCACATACAAAGATGGAGTTTTGGTAAGTGAAGAACCGTTCGTAAACAACAGAATGCATGGTGTTGCAAAACATTATTACTCGAATGGAAATTTACGGGACACAATCGTGTACAAGGAGGCCAAACGGCACGGGACTATGGCGTCCTATTACGACACAGGCGAAAAACACGGAGATGTGACGTATTTGGATGGAAAGATCCACGGGACGCGGCATAATTATAAAAAAGACGGCTCGCCTACAATGGTTTGTACGTATGAAAAAGGAAAACCCGTACCTCCTCTGGAAGAATATGACGCGGCAGGACAAAAAATTAAACAGCCTACCATTAAATTCTCGACAAGCGGAGGAGTGCTTAAAATGGAATTAAGCGACAGGACATACACCTCCGCCTCGTTTTACAGGATTGTAAAAGGCGAACTGATAGAAATCCCGACGGATAAAGGCGTTGGCCGCCTGCCGGGAGCTGTCAAAGGAACTCAGATAAGAGCTTATTATAAAAGCCCGAGAGGAGCGGAAGGCGCTGTTGATGCCAAATATTAAATTGATTAAGTATTAAGTATAATTTTAAATTAATAAAAAAATGAAAAAGATTTTATCATTCGTTTTAGTAGCATGCATTGTATCGCTTGCTTATTCGTGTAACTGCGGCTCAAAAGACAAAAAGTGCGAAAAAACCGGTACTTGCTGTCAGGAAGGCCAAAAGGCGGAAATAAAAAAGATCGTCATAACGGCGTATCTCGACATCAAACCCGACCAGGTTGAGAAATTTTTAACCGACGTACAGGAAGTTATTACCAAAAGTCAGGCCGAAGAAGGCAATGCGAGCTACAATTTATTTGCCGACCTGAAAGAAAAGAACAAATTCGTGTTTGTGGAAGAATGGAAGGGTCAGGCGGCAGTGGATATTCACTTTGCTACAGAGCATTTTAAGAAATTCAATACGCTGATGGACGAGGTTGCGGCATCGCCCGCAAAGATTAAAATTTTCGAGGTAATTAATGAGAAATAGACAAATTTTTTCATTAATTTTTCAAAAAATTTTAGCGGATTAAAAATTTTTACTACTTTTGCACCTCGTTTCGCAACGACACTTTTGGTGAGGTGGGTGAGTGGCTGAAACCAACAGTTTGCTAAACTGTCGTACGGGAAACCGTACCGGGGGTTCGAATCCCCCCCTCACCGCGAATGTGCGCAGGAAACGGCAAAATTGATTTTGCACGGTGCAAGTAATGCGGAAATAGCTCAGTTGGTAGAGCACAACCTTGCCAAGGTTGGGGTCGCGAGTTCGAATCTCGTTTTCCGCTCCGGTAAAAGGCCTTTATTAAGGAGCGTATTAAAATTGAAATGCGGAAGTAGCTCAGTTGGTAGAGCACAACCTTGCCAAGGTTGGGGTCGCGAGTTCGAATCTCGTTTTCCGCTCTCTTCAATGCTCGTCTTAAAGGTCTTTTTTTATATGTTTAGTTGATAAATACATTAAAAATTAATTAAGTACGCATGGAAAATAATTCATATTTATTTCAAGTTAATCTGAAAGGAATGATAGAATTGCTTTCGGAACACATATACAGTTCGCCGAATGTGTTTGTCAGGGAGCTGCTCCAAAACGGGATAGACGCGATAACGGCAAGGCGAAACATAGACGAATCTTTCCCGGGAGAAATAAATGTTTATGTGAACGAAAAACATCCGGAAATAATTTTTGAAGATAACGGGATAGGACTCTCCGAAGACGAAGTCCACAAATTCCTGTCCGTTATAGGACAAAGCTCTAAACGCGGCGATATCCTGGAAAAAGATTATATCGGCAAATTCGGTATCGGTTTGCTCTCATGCTTTGTCGTAAGCAACGAAATAGTTGTCGAAACCCGTTCGTTATACAGAAAACACAAGGGAATACGCTGGAAAGGAAAAGCCGACGGAACATATACGATAGAAAAGATTGAGGAAGAAATGCCGGCAGGAACAAAAGTTATACTTCATCCTAAAAAAGAATGGAAACTGTTTTTTGAAGAAGAGGAACTTAAGAAAAATATTCTGTATTTCGGCGGAGCGCTTCCCGTAAAAATCAGCCTGATTAAAGGCGACGAAAAAAAGCTGTTGACCGAAGGCCTTCCCGTATGGCTTAATCCCGACAGTACAAAAGAAGAGTTGCTGCAATACGGCAAACAGACTTTCAATATCGGTTTTCTGGACGCTTTCAGAATGAGTTCGGCGACGGGAGAGATTGAAGGAGTGGGCTTTATCATGCCCTACAAAATTCAGTTTACCGGCTCTAAAGAACATAAGGTATATTTGAAAAGAATGTTTTTATGCGAACATGCCGGAAATCTTTTTCCCGAATGGGCTTCTTTCGTCAAATGTGTAATCAACACAAACACGCTGAAACCTACCGCTTCCAGAGAATCGCTGATGGATAACGAAGACCTGAAAGCCGCAAAAAAGGAACTTAATACCGCTTTCAAAGAATATCTGAGACTTATATCCGTATCGAACACAAATACTCTGGAAGAAATTATCGATACGCACCATCTGTATATCAAAGCCCTTGCCGCCGAAGATTCGGAGTTGCTGAAACTGTTTGTGGATTTTATCCCTTTCGAAACAAACAAGGGAATGATGAATTTCAGGTCGCTGAAAGCCTACAACGACGAAATATTCTATACTCCTTCGATGGACGATTTCAGACAGATTCGGCGTATTGCCGGCTCGCAGGGTAAAACTGTTATTAATGCCGCATACAGTTTTGAAAATGACCTGATCCGTAAAATTTCAATTGTGTTCCCGAATATCAGGATAACAAAAATAACTCCTCACGATATTTTATCCAATCTCGGCGAGGCGGTTATCGACCGGAAGTTCGCAATTTTTGAAGAAAGAGCAAACAAAGTGTTGAAAGCAAACTATTGCAAAGCTCAGATAAAGAAATTTGAACCCGAAGATACTCCGGTCATATACGTCGCCAACGACGAGGCGCTGAACAATAAAAATATAAGCAGTCTTGCCAATACTGCCAATCCTTTTGCTTCAACCCTGCATGGCTTCATAAAGAAAAAAGAAGAATCGACGCCTACATTATGCTTCAACAAAGATAATGTGCTGATAAACGATCTGATTGATTTGGACGACGAAACACTGTTCGAAGCCGTGATAAATATTTTGTATGTGCAGTCGCTGATGCTGGGCAATTATCCTGTGAATAAAAAGGAAATGACAGTGTTCAACGATTCAATATATAAACTCCTGATAATGGGAATAAACAATTTCTCCCAGGGATTAAGTATTTAGGCTTTTTTGGCAGAATTTTTACCGCATTTTTTACCGCAAAGGTACAATGAACACAAAGGCTGTACAAAGATCCTTTGTGTTATCTTTGTGTCCTTCGTGCCTTTGCGGTTAAAAAAAGAAGAAGAATCGTGGCAAAAAAAGAAGAAGAATTGCGGTATCCTGCGTCTGCAAAAAATTTAAAATCCAAAATCCAAATTATTATTGTAACTTTGTCGCATTAATTAAAGTATTTGTTTATGGATAAGCAAAAACGGAATACTAAGACGAAACAGTTAGTTATGAATGTATTATCGGACTCCGATTCGGCGCTTTGCTACGAGGATTTTGACAGGCGATTATCGGGAAAAATGGACAGGGCTACTGTTTACCGTATCCTGCAGGGGTTTTGTGATGAAGGAAAAGTTCACAAAATTACGGTGGAAAACGGCAGAACTTATTACGCCCTGTGTCTTCACTGCCAGGCAAAGAATCATAACGATAAACATCTTCATTTTCGCTGTGTCAGATGCGAAACAATTTTATGTATTGACGAACCGTTTGTGATTCCGGCGCTTCCTGCGGGTTACAGGATGACGGATATTCAGTGCCTCATTTCGGGACACTGTCCAAACTGTTTAACTGAAACGGGTTTATGAGCAAAAAGAATGGAATGAACAGTAAAATATTGACAGGATGGCTGCTGTTGCTGCTGTTTATGTTGCCCCAGGCAGCTAAAACCGTTCATATCTGTCAGTGCATCTGTTTCCACAGCGCGGACAGCGAGAATGAACATGCTCATGCTCATCACGACTGCAATACCTGTGCGATATGTCAGTTTACCGTATTTCCATTTACCGGAGCCGATTCAAACGAATTTAATTTCACCGTAAAAATAATTTATTCCAACCCCTTTGTTTACATAGAAAATGTAAACTCTCCGGTTATCTGTAGTTACCGGCTGCGCGCTCCCCCACGGTTATAAAATCTGTCTTTAATGATAATTTGTGACATAATTAACAGAATTTGCAGGATTGCAGATTTTTGCGGGTTATGAAAATTCCGTAAATTATGTCTTATTTTAAAAGAAACAGTTTTTTGACATGATTACATAATTAACAGAATTGTAAATTATGATAACTGTGTAAATTATGTCAAAAAACAGGGAAAATTGTGTCTTATTTAAACAAACATTTTTGCATGTATATTAAATATATTGCGGTTATATTTATGTTTATATACAGTTTGCCTCTGTTTGCACAGGAAAGCGATTCGGTTAAAACAGAGATATTAAACGAGGTAGTGATCAGCGATTCTTACGAAAACAGGATGAGTCGCAACTCAGCGTTGAGAGTTGATGTTGTCAGTACGGATTTTCTGAATGAACATTTTACGGGCAATCTTATACAAACGCTGGAATACATACCTGGAATCCATTCGATGAACACAGGTTCGGGATTTTCGAAACCGGTGATTCGGGGAATGGGATTTAACCGTATCTCGGTGACGGAAAACGGTATAAAACAGGAGGGTCAGCAGTGGGGCGCAGACCACGGTCTCGAAATCGACGCTTTCGCAATCGAGCGGGTTACTGTCCGCAAAGGACCTTCGTCGCTTCTTTACGGCAGCGATGCAATGGGCGGAGTGATAGAGATATCGCAGCTGCCCGCGCCGTCCGAAAATCAGGTGTACGGAGAAATCGCCATGCTCGGGAAGTCGGTGAACGGAACGCTGGGCGCTTCGGTGATGTCCGGGATAAGGAAAAATTCGTGGCATCTTAAACTGCGGTTTTCCGAACAGCATTTTGCCGATTACCGGATACCAACGGATACGATAGTGTACCTCACTCAATATCTGCCCGTTTATAATCGAAGGTTGAAAAATACCGCAGGTTTCGAACGTGACGCCGGACTGTATGCCGAATACCGGAAGGGCAGATATTATGCCAGTTACGCTCTCAGTGATGCGTATCAGAAAGTCGGGTTTTTCCCGGGAGCGCACGGTATTCCCGACGCTTCACGCCTGAAGAACGACGGCGACAGTCGAAATATTGATTTGCCCTACAGCAAGGTCAATCATTTTAAAATCAGCACGCACCAGCAATATGTCCGTAACAGGGCGACGGTATATTTAGACGCCGGATTCCAGAACAATCACCGCGAGGAATGGAGTCTGTTCCATACCCACTACGGCAATCAGCCTGTTCCCGAAACAGATCCGGATAAGGAACTTGTTTTTTCGCTAAATACATTTAATTCCTCATTAAAGACAGACATTGTTTACTCCCGATGGAAGCATACTTTCGGTTTTGATGTTCAATATCAGCGCAACACGACGGGCGGTTATTCGTTTTTGCTGCCCGGATACAGGCGTTTCACAGCAGGAGCGCTCTGGCTGGGAATTTTCCGTCTGTCCGGCAAACTGTCGGTCAGCGGAGGTATCCGTTACGATTACGGGCAAATAGATATATCTGCCTTTCGGGATGTTTATTTAGAAAAATATCTCCACGAACGGAATTATGCCTCCGACATTATCGAGGCATACAAATGGCGCAGTCACAGTGTAAACCGGCATTTCGGCGATGTGTCCTGCTCGGCTGGCGCTGTCTGGACACTGAACAGATTCCATCAACTGAAAGTAAATCTCGGACGCAGTTTCCGTTTGCCGGGCGCAAACGAGCTGGCGTCAAACGGGGTACATCACGGCGCATTCCGACATGAACAGGGTAATGCTTCACTTGCTTCCGAACAGGGCTGGCAATTAGACGCATCGTATGTTTGCGAATACGGCGGCGTGATGTTTACGGCAAGTCCTTTCGTCAGCCGCTTCGACAGGTATATCTACCTGAAACCGACCGGCGAATGGTCGATATTGCCGCATGCCGGACAAATCTACCGCTACACCGGCGTGAAAGCGGTATTTGCCGGAACGGAAGTCGAACTGAAAATTGATTTACCGCACAGTCTGACTTACCGTATAACGGGCGAATATGTATATACTTACAATCTCGACGAATATACTCCTCTGAGTTTTTCGCCTCCCGCTTCCGTGCGTAACAGCCTGGCGTGGAGCTATAAAATCCTTCAACTGAATGTAGAACTGCAAAGCGTTGCAGCGCAAAACCGTGTGGCCAGAAACGAGGACATCACACGCGGAACAAATCTGCTGCACTTCGGCGCTACACTGAAAATCCCGTTGAAGGAGACAATGGCAGATATCACATTTTCGCTTCAAAATATATTTAATACAAAATATTATAACCATTTAAGTTTTTACAGGAAGGTTGAAATCCCCGAGCCGGGACGAAACTTCCAATTATTAATTAAAATACCATTTAAAAATAGATTAAAATGAAAACAGTAATAAATTTTTCAGTTATTTGCCTGACGGCAATATGTTTCCTCGCGTTCAACGCATGTAAGGAGGACAGTGATACAGTAAAACCGGTAATCAATCTGATAGAACCGGAAGACGGCGACAGTCTGCATATCGGCGACGACGTGCATTTCAAGGTGGAGTTTTCGGATAATGAGGCTCTGGCTTCGTACAAGGTCGATATTCATCCTAATTTCGACAATCACTCTCACGCTGTTACAAAACACGATGACGATGATGACGAAACCGTTGATTTTGTGTATGAAAAGTCATGGAGTACTATCTCCGGACAAAAAAATGCTTCCGTTCATCATCACGAAATTGTGATACCGGAAAATGCAACTCCGGGACATTATCATCTGATGGTGTACTGTACAGACGCCGCCGGAAATGAATCGTATGTCGCCGTCA
>JAISPE010000337.1 GCA_031275145.1 Prevotellaceae bacterium
CACGGTTTATTGGGCGCATTGCCGATGAAATGTACCCGAATGCAAAGAAAATCACATTAATATCGGATAATTTTGGCACGCATACATTAGGTGCATTTTATGAAGCATTTTGTCCCGAAGAAGCCAGACAGTTGATTGACAGGTTTGAATTTATAAATACTCCCAAACATGGCAGTTGGCTGAATATGGCAGAGATAGAATTGCACTGTCTAAATACTCAATGTCTAAGCAGACATATTGCCACTATGGAAGAAATGCAGGAAGAAGTTTTAGCCTGGCAAACAGACAGAAATAACAAAAATTGTAAAATTAACTGGCAGTTTACTGCAAAGGATGCCCGTATAAAATTGAAACGATTATATCCGTCATTTAATACTTAACTTAACACTAGTTATATGAAAGTATCCCATTAACCGGGTTAATTCAAAAAAATAAATAACTAAAATGATTAAATATTAATCGGTTACATTTTAGTTATATGAAAGCTTGTTCTGTTATTTAAAATTAGGTGAAAAATGATGTTTTTGTACTGCGTTTGAACATCCTGCCCTAAGAGTTAAAAGAAAGAAAAGATTTGTTTTTTACGGTTTACATTTGGAAATTCGGAATTTTAATGTAATTTTGTCCCGGATTTAATTATTCAGGTAAAAACAGGATTATATACGCATGAAACTTTATATAGTACCCACACCGATAGGCAATTTGGACGATATGACATTTCGTGCGGTGAGAGTGTTGCGCGAGGCGGATGTTATACTTGCCGAGGATACCAGAAAGACACGTATTCTTCTGAATCATTATTCTATACAGACACGTTTGGAATCGTATCACAAATTCAACGAGCACAAAAACACCGAACGGATTGTCGAACGCATTTCGGAAGGAAACACGATTGCTCTGGTTTCGGACGCCGGTACTCCGGGCATTTCCGACCCGGGATTTTTGCTGGTACGGAACTGTACGGAAAAAGGCATTGAAGTCGAATGTTTGCCCGGGGCGACGGCTCTTATTCCCGCAATTGTCGATTCGGGTTTGCCTTGCGACAGATTTTGTTTCGAAGGATTTCTCCCTCAGAAAAAAGGCAGACAGAAAAAACTCGCTCAACTGTCTGACGAAGAACGGACAATGATATTCTACGAATCGCCTTACAGAACCTTGAAGTGTCTGGAACAGTTTGCCGAAGTTTTTGGCGGAGACCGTAAAGTCAGCGTATCGAGAGAACTGTCGAAAATACACGAAGAGACTCTCAGAGGGACTTTGTCCGAAGCCATTGCGCATTTCAAAACAACAGAACCCAAAGGTGAAATAGTAATTGTTGTAGAAGGTAAAAACAGACAGAAAGATTCTTTTGACAAAATTAACAAAATTGACACATTTTTGTAAGTTATGAAATTTTGTAAATTATGTCTTATTAAAATAAAAAAAACAGATATAAATGGATATTAAGACAAAAACAGCGGTAGTCATCCTGAACTGGAACGGAAGGCATTTTCTGGAAAAATTTCTGGGAAAAGTAATTGACAGCATTTCCTCGTCTGAGGTTTACGGCGCAAAACTCGTCGTTGCCGATAACGCTTCATCCGACGGTTCGGTAGAATGGATGAAAGCAAACTGTCCGCAGGCAGAACTGATTTTGCTGGATAAAAATTACGGATTTGCGGACGGCTACAACAAATCTCTGGAACAGATAGACGCCGAATATTACGTTTTGCTTAATTCCGATATCGAGGTCACCGGAAACTGGTTACCGCCCTTAGTCAATTATATGGATAACAATCCCGAAGTGGCAGCATGTGCGCCGAAACTCCGGGCCTTCAACGATCCCGGATTTTTCGAATATGCCGGCGCCGGAGGCGGGTTCATCGACCGGTACGGATACATCTTTTGCCGGGGACGCATACTCGATTCCATCGAAGAGGACAGGGGGCAGTACGACAACGGGATACACGTATTTTGGGCTACGGGAGCGGCTCTGATGATCCGTTCCGAACTTTTTCACAGAGCCGGAGGTTTCGACGGGTCGTTTTTTGCTCACATGGAAGAGATTGATTTGTGCTGGCGACTGCAATTGATGGGATATAAGATTTCCAACGTCCCCGAATCGGTGGTATATCATGTCGGAGGAGGCGCTTTGCCGAACAATTCGCCCCGGAAACTGTATCTCAACTATCGCAACAATCTGATGATGATGGCCAAAAATCTGTCGAAGAACAGGTGGCTCATTATTTTCATCAGGTTATTTATGGATGGAGCTTCGGCGATAGTGTATCTTGCATCGGGAAAATTCTCGTATTTCAATGCGGTGATAATGGCTCACCGTGCGTTTTTCGGACGGATCGCCCTGTGCCGGAAAAAAAGAAAAGCGTTCAGACCTCTCATCGTAAAAGAGGCGGACACAGGGATATACGAAGGAAGTATTGTCTGGAAATACTTCCGTTCCGGCAAAAAAATAACGTTTACTTGTTTGAAGATGAAAAATCTTTGAAAACCCAGTAACGTTGCAGCATATAATTATAAAGCACGGAGACTATCATATCGGTAATCAGACGGCTTATTTTATAGTCGATATGAACGAATGCGGTCAGAAAGTAAGTACCCAGCATTTTTAATCCTATACTGCTCAAGACCACAAAAATAAATCTCCATAACTGTTGAGGCAGGGAAAATTCGTAGGAAGTCTTTTTCGAGTAGAAAGTCCATTTTTTATTTACCGAAAAGTTCATAATCGCTCCCAGAGTGCAGGCGATAGCGATGGAAACCGTATAGTGCAGACCGGTATATTCCGTCAACAGAATCATAATCCCGTAATCGCACATTCCGCATACAAAAGCTGAGAACTGGGCTTTAACAAAGATTTTTAACCGTGTAAGTATGCTATTCCGGATTCTTTGCACGTTTTTCTTCTTTATCCCGACTGTCGGCAATTTTAAGCAGTTTTAATGAATCCATAATGTTCACTGTGAATAAAACAATACAGGCAATAATTCCACAGTACACAATTGAGCCCCGCCAGATGATTTCGATTACTAAAAACAGTGAAATAATGACCCTTACTTCGGTCGGGCCTAAAATGCCGGAATCAATAGTGTATTTATCAACGATTTTATATCTCAGCAGGGCTGTCATCATCGCCCATCCGTACAGTACGACAAATCCGAAACCCAGCAGTTCCCATTCGCCGCCGACATAAACGATATATCCGAGGCCTATCAGGATGTTTGTCAGCCAGTCGACCGTAAAGTCAAGGGAAAAGCCGTACCATTTTCTCGGTTTGTTCCGGTAATAGGCTAACCGTCCGTCTAATGAATCGCCGAACCAGTTGAGGGCGAATCCAAGAATGCCGAACAGCAATATACCCGGGTGTATATATTTTGCAAGAATGAAACTTGTCGCAGTAACAAAACTGCCTGCCAGACCGATAGCGGTCAGCATATCTGAATTAATCCATAAAGGTATATGCTGTACGAGAAAAGCAATCAAATTCTGTTCATGCTTTTTTAGAAGGTTTGTCCTGTCTCTATCCTTTGTGATTTTGGACAACGCACTTTCGGTATTATTCATGCTCATCGTTTTTTTTAATGATACAAAAATAATACAAAATTCGTTACGCAAAACTTTTTTTACGAAAATATTTCTATCCTGTTACGGAAGTCCATCCCTGTGCCTTGATTTTTATTTCGTTACCTTCGGGCGTTACGATATATGCGCCCAGTGAAGAATCGGTTATATAACCGATGATTTCGAAGCCCGACAGTCCCTTTATCCTCTCATATTCGGATATTGGCAGCGTAAACAGGAGTTCATAATCGTCGCCGCCGTTCAGCGCTGCTGTCACTGCATCGAAGTTCATCTCTTCGCATACGTTAAATGTCTCGGAAGCAATGGGTATTTTCTCCAGATAGATTCTTGCACCCACATTCGACTGCCGGCAGATATGAAGTATTTCCGAAGCAAGTCCGTCGGTAATCACTGTCATGGATGACGGTTTAATCCCGTTGGTTTCAAACTCTTTGAGCATATCCAGACGGGCTTGCGGACGAAGCTGTTTATGGAGAAGATAGTCGTAACCGTCAAGTCTGGGTTGAGTACCGTTACTTTCGAAAATCCGCCGTTCACGTTCCAGTATCTGCAATCCCATGTATGCCGCCCCCAGACTTCCTGAAATACAGATCAGATCGTTCGCGCCGGCTCCGCTTTTGCAGCAAAGGCTGTCTTCGGACGCTTCGCCGACAGCTGTTACGCTTATCGCCATTCCGGTCAGCGAGGCCGTAAGGTTATTTCCAACCAGATCGACGCCGTATTCCGAACAGGCGGCGCGTATTCCGTCGTAAAGGGTTTCGACATCCGACACGCTGAAACGTGAAGATACTCCTGCCGATACAAGTATTTGCCGGGGGACGCCGTTCATTGCGGCAATTCTGGATACGGCAGAGGTTACGACTTTGTGGCCAAGATGTTTCAACGGAGTATATACAAGGTTGAAATGTATGCCTTCGAGAAAAATGACGGAGCAGACCTGTTTTGCCTCGCCGGAAGCGGCAATGACCGCTGCATCGTCGAACGCTTTTACTGTTGTTTGCTGTCGCGCCTCGAATCCGGCGTTTAACTGCTCAAGCAGAGCAAATTTTCCAATTTCGGAAATATCCATTTATTTTTTATTTTTCAAAGCATCCAATTCTGCAATAGCACGGGCAAGAGCAGCTTCTTTTTCACGTTCGCGGGCAAGAGCAGCTTCCTTTTCTTCACGTTCGCGAGCAAGAGTGGCAAGAGCGGCCTCCTTTTCTTCACGTTCATGAGCCAGCTTCGGTTCATATTCCTGACGCGCTTTCATCTCGCCTCTCATTTCTCCCTCACATTCCGCCGTATATATCACGTTCTTATTTTGGAGATTAACATCCGCTATACGTTTATATTCCTGCTTTTCTTCGTCGGTAAGATTTTCATACAGCAAAGTTTCACGCACCCTGTCAAGTCCCTTTGCTGTAAATTCATCCTTAATACTGTTGTGTTTAAAGAAATATATCCATTCGTCAAACTTATCTCTGATTTTGTCGTCGAACTGTTTTA
>JAISPE010000383.1 GCA_031275145.1 Prevotellaceae bacterium
CTTCTTAAGTCATCCAAAGTCCCGCTGGTAATCGATGCCGATGCTCTGAATCTTCTGGCAATGAACAGAGAACTCCTGAAGCATATCCCCGAAAACTCTGTTTTAACCCCGCATTTGGGTGAATTAAAACGGCTGACGGGCGAGTGGGACTGTGCGGAGGACAGAATCCGGAGAATAACGGACCTTTCGTCCGAAACAAAATCGGTTATCGTGGTCAAGGGAGCGCATACGGCCGTGTGCCGTCCCGACGGAAAAATTTACTTCAATTCCACAGGCAATCCGGGAATGGCGAAAGGAGGCAGCGGCGATGTGCTGACCGGACTGATTACCGGACTGCTGGCCCGCGGATACGGCAGTTTTGAAGCTTCCGTCCTGGGAGTTTATTTTCACGGGTATGCCGGCGACAGGGCCTGCGAAAAATATGGACGGGAAAGCATGAACAGTTTTGATTTGCTTGAATTTCTGAAAATCCAATTTTAGATTTACGATTTTAGATTTACGATTTTAGATTTATTGCTTACGCCTGATGTGATTAAACATGCGTGCGAAAGCAATAATCTAAAATCGTAAATCAATAATCTAAAATCCTTCGCAACTCCGGCGACTTTGTTCAAGTTCCCGGCAGTTCCAAATCCTGGCACAATCGTCGTAAATGTTGGCGGAATCGTCGTAAACATTGGCGGAATCGTCGTAAATGTTGGCGAAGTTGTCGTAAACATTGGCGAAGTTGTCGTAAATCCTGGCGGAATCGCCGTAAACATTCGGGATATCCTGATCAAACGGGTGACGAAAAAACGGGAAACAGTTTTCTGCAAAAAATTATCTTTTACCCAGATCATCATATAAAGTCTGCATAATTGCTTTTCCTTTTTCTATGCGGTCGGGACTGGGCGTCGGCTCTTCCAGAATCGTTCTGTCTGGATGATTGTCGTAAACGGATACGCCTGTACTGTCTCTGAAACCGAATCCGTTGTTGAAAGAGAAAAACGCAAACGGATAAGAGTAAGACGAACTGAACACGTTCCGGCTGAAGGTGAAATCATCATGCGGGATATTCAACTGTCCGAGTAAGGTAGCTGCAAGATCGGTTTGGCTGATCATTTTGTCTGTTTTCAGAGGTTTAGCGACAGCTCCGCCCAGCCACAGCATGGGGGTATGAAAGAAATCCGGATCATGCGTAGTAACGTTTGCCGGATAACAGCATCCATGGTCGGCAAGAAGGATAATCAGCAGGTTATCCCATGCGGGCGTCTTTTTCAGCCGGTCGATAAACTGTCCAAAACATTCGTCGGTATAGGCAAACGCATTGGGGATTTTGTTTTCCAGACGGTTGTACGGAACCGTAAACGGCTCGTGACTGCTCAGTGTCAGGAAACCCGTATGCCAGAGAGAATCTTTGCGTTCGCAGATTGCATTATACAGATGATCGAATGTAATATCGTCATTCACACCCCAGGCATGAGAACGCTGTTCTTTCAGTGTAAAATCTTCATCGGAAGTTATATCCAGGTATCCCGTACCCAGAAAATAACTCCTCATATTAGTAAAATCAATGTCCCCGCCATATAGAAAATCGGATTTGTATCCGGCTTTAGCCAGACTTTTGGCAATGGAGGGTAAATTGCGGCTTTTGACGGGCAATTTCATAACGGAAGCTGTCGGCAATCCGGGATAACCGCTTAAAGTGCAGACAATCCCCCTGTCGGTACGGAAACTGCCGGAATAACAGCGGGTGAAAAATATCCCTTCGCCGGATAAGCGGTTAATATTCGGAGTGATATCCGGCTCTCCGCCGAGCGCCCCGACGAACTTTCCCGACAGACTTTCCCACAAAATAATCACTATATCAGGACGCTCAGTGTTCAACAGACGAACGTTTGTCTCTCCTCCTTCCGGATATAAACCGTCGAAAATTTCACGCCTCTTTTCTTCCTGAAAAAAGTCGAACTGTTCGGAAAAATTCTCCGATATATTGAAGGAATACATGAAACTGAAGACAGGATTAACAGCCGAATGATTCAGAAACTGATTGTTGCTGAAATAAGCTCTTCCCGTATTCGCTGTCGATGCCTTGAAACCGCCGCGAATGAATGCAAACAAAACAAGTCCTGTCAAAAACATTGTCAGTACTCCCGTCAGTTTACCCGTTATCTTTTTTACGGGAGGAAATGCCGCAGGCGTAATTTTCAGAAACAGCAGCGAATACAGTACACATAACAGTATGACGGCGAGCGCACGTAAGGCGATAAACATGAACGGCGTACTTGCCATTGCTTCGGAAGGAGAATCGAGATAAAACAGTACCATTGCATCTAACTTGAAATTCCAGAAACTGTAAAGAGAAGTGTCGGTCACAAAAACAACTGCGATAAACAGGGCTATGATTATGTAGTAAGGCAATAAAATTTTTCGCAGGTTTATCCTGTAAAAGAAAATGCTGAGCAACAGTCCCAGCCATGGCAACAGCACGAAATATCCCGTCACCGTAGCATCCAGTTTCAATCCGTGCAGCATGACCGCCATATAATCGCCGACAGAACAGTCACGGGAAAAAGTTCTGTTATACAGCATAAACAGGGGTTTTTGAAGAACGAAAACCGTCAACGTCAACCCGGACAGAAAAAGCAGATACAGCAACCTTTTTTTCATTTGCCGACAGTGTTTTTACACATTATTTCGAATACGATTTCTCTGACAGTCATAATTCACACTAAAATTTGATGCTTAATAAAATTAAAGCAAAATTACATGAAAATTCGGATTTCCAAATGCCGGTGTACGACAAAATTCCCTTTTTTTGACAAAATTCCCCTTTTTTTTTGACATAATTAACAGAATTTTCATAATTAACAGATTTTGTAAATTATGAAAATTCTGTTAATTCTGTCAAAAAAGGAGTTCTGTCAAAAAAGGAGTTCTGTCAAAAAAAGAAGTTCTGTCAAAAAAAGAAGTTCTGTCCAAAAAAGGGAATCTGTCTAAAAGGAATTTTGTCGTACACCTCAAAAAAATTTGAACAGAACAGTACGTTTAAAATCACTTAATATCAGGAAATTTGTGCGGCGCCGGACTGCTGTTTCTCAACAATAATCAAAAACATATTTGTGTATGTGAAAAACAAGA
>JAISPE010000388.1 GCA_031275145.1 Prevotellaceae bacterium
AAGTTTTATCCCGACAATTTAAAAGAAGATAAACATGTAGAAAACACTTTGGTTACTTGTTTGGACGCGGGTTCGACTCCCGCCATCTCCACGATAGAGTTTGAATTATTTGAAATCAGAGCATTGGCCTGCACAAAAATAACAGTATTAAGGCAATCAGTTTGTTGAGACACAAATAACTGATATAATTTAAGTACATCAAGAGGTTTAATATAACGAGTGCTAAGAAACGTGAATGAAAATTTGAAAGAGCAAATAGATAAATCCGATAAAAAACCATTGATATAGATATTGAAAATCAGGAAATATAATAATAAAATGAAAAAAAGTGAAAAAGAATCAAACGAAAAAGCAAAAGATAAGATACAAAGAACATTAAATCTTATTTACGGTTACGAATTTAACGAAGAAACAATAGTTGAAGACGATTGGAATTTTAAGAATGAAAAATGGGTAAAATCTCATAAAATAAAATATTATAAACCTATTCAACAAGATGTTTATGTAATATTTATTCATCTCAATGCAACAAGCAGATGTTATACAATACATTATTTTGATTTATTTTTGTTCAATTCAGATATTTTAGATACAAAAAAAATCAATTCTGATAAGTTTTGGATAGGCTCTTTTGATATTGATGATATTCATCATAATAACATTTTAAAATATTTAATGAGATATGAAAGTGATGAATCGGTAGAGATTTTAAGTAATCGGCTACATAAAATGAAAGATCTATGCAATTTTTGCCCAAAAACTATTACCCGGTTAGGTTTATCTGACAAATTTAAGGATATTTTCGGCGAAGAATGGTGGTCTGATTTTGATAAAATGGAATATTACGAAGAATTAAATCACGCAATAATAGATTGGGAGGAACAGAAAAAATCCCAATTAAATTTAATCTGTGGTTCATAAATACAAAAAATATCTGATTGCGGCAGACGGTCCGGTATTACAGTATGAGATATCGGACCGCAATAAACTGCGGATATCGTTCAAAATTCTTCCGGCATTTCACAGACAACGCGAAAGCCTATACTTCGAATATCCGAATACCACCAGATACTTTTGGGTTGTTGAGGATCGGTTTTCAGCCATGCCTCATGTTTGGAAAAATCACGTGCGGCACACCGTACGTCCGAAGCGTCCGAAGCGTAACTGCCTCCACGGACAACCCATTCGTCGCCTTCCGTATTTAGAGGGTCGGAAATATTTTCGCCAGATTTACCGTAATATTGAGCGTCGTATTTGTCCGCACAGTATTCCATTACGTTACCCAACATGTTTTTAAGTCCGAAAGGATTAGCCTCGACAAAGTCCGGAGTTTGCGTACGGCTTTTGCTGTTGTTTGCATATACGACATACTGTGAAATGCCTTCGGTTTTGGCGTCGAAAAATTTCCTCCAGAAGCCTTCGTTTGAAAAACTTTTCGGATTTCCTTCGAAAAAATAAGGCGTTTCTGTACCCCCGCGGGCTGCATATTCCCATTCGGCTTCTGTCGGAAGGCGATATTTTTTACCCGTTGTTTGCGACAGCCACTGACAGAAAGTTTCTGCTGCATAATGCGTCATGGTAATTGCCGGCCGTTCGCCGCCGCCCCAACCCTGATCGGGCAATCCGAACGGAGGCGTAGGTCCCGAAATGGCGTCTACATCCTGACGGCTGTTGTTCGCATAAACTTCGTCGGGAGGAATACGGCCTTCGCTCATTGTTTTCGAATAGAACGACCAGTACATATCCCATGTTACTTCCAGCTCGGACATAAAGAACGGACTGACTGTCACCGTATGAACCGGTCCTTCGTCTTCTTTGCGGAAAGGTTCTTTATCCGGACTGCCCATCCTGAACGAGCCTCCCGGAACGGCGACCATTTCAAACGAAACGGGAGTGCCGGGAATCTGCTCGGTATAGTTTTTAAATCCGGTGATTGCAGTAGCTGTTTTATAGTATAAGCTTGTATCTTTGTCCAGTACATCCTGAACAACGGTCAATTTGGCATGTTTGTAATTCGGATTGTAATGTCCGGCATCCAAATGACAGCTTATGCACTGAAGATTCAACTTCGTTTCATTCTCTTCGTAATATAGGTGAGCCGTAACTCCGTCGTCATTTATTCCATTGGGAAACAGATTGTAATGACATTCTTTACAGGATCCGTTTGGAATGTATGTCACTGCAACTTCAAGTCCGGAGAGTCTGTCCCAGTCGAAATCGGCGCTGTCCTTTGTTATGTATCCCCAGAGGTCTTTTATCCCCAGCTTTGTTTTTGCCGTATAGTGAGACCATGTGTCGTTTGCAGGAGGCAGATGACAGTCA
Source organism: Prevotellaceae bacterium (assembly GCA_031275145.1). Classification (GTDB taxonomy): domain Bacteria; phylum Bacteroidota; class Bacteroidia; order Bacteroidales; family UBA932; genus JAIRLF01. The sequence continues at coordinate 2,323 of JAISPE010000388.1, forward strand.
ACACAGTGAACTTTCGTGCCGCTTGCGTTATTCATGTGTTTAGACAGTTTCCAGCTGTCTTCCACATGAGGATGTACATGACACATCATACATGATTCATCCGTCGAAAAATAAACAGAAGTTAAATATAACGAGATTACTATACCCGCTCCCAATACTGTGCCTGAAAGCAGATAAAAAGATTTGCGTTTAAAAAAACTTTTCTTTTCCGTCTTTTCTTTTTCTTTAGTTATCATCCTTTTAATGTTAAAAACAGTTTCATCTTATCGGGGGCAAAGGTAATATATTTTTATTATACATTCCAGCCTGCTGTTTTCTACGGGTAAATCTGCGCATCTTTACGGTAAATCTCCAAACTTTTAACGGTTGAAACCGGTAACAGACTTTAGAATTAAGTAAAATACAGAAAACGGTTACGGACCAAATATGGACTGCATCGGGATACCGATATACAACATTAAAACATTTGATTGACCGTATTGATGATTTGCTTTGTCCTCTATACGGTTTGACAGAGGATGAAACGAAGTTTTGGATATCTGAAAATGAGTAATTAGAACAGACTGCCCATCAATTCTTTCTTTGGATGAAAAGTCCCAATAATCATAAACGGATTACGCGATGGAAAATGATGTACTTGCGATGTACCGAAAAACAAGTATAAATCTTTGGTCTGAGCAAAGTCATCAAAGTATTTCTTGCGAACATCGGCGCAGGCTCTCATTTCGTCGCCGTCATATTTGGCAACGCAGTTCCAAAACAACTGCCCGATTTCCCAGTCTTCAATCATTAGACAACTTTGGATATCTGCTTCGTCTGTAAATATATACGAGAATTTGTAAGGTAGTTTTCGGACAACCTCAAATGGATTTTCAGGCTGTTTAAACAGGTTGCCTTGCTGTCTTTCGGCTTCCAGTTTGGCTAATTTTATCCTATCCCATTCGCGTGTAACTGCCTCAATCTTGAAATCCAAAATTTTCCCGGGCTTGAAAACAGCCAGAGAGGTACAAATTTCTTTATTATGTGCTTCTGCTATCAAATCGGCAAGGTTGGTATAAACTTTCTGTAGAACAATACTTTTCCGTTCTGCCCAATTGTTGCCAGTTCCGATATGTCCTACAATATTTATTTCACTGTCAATAGAATAGGGACGATAACTTTCAGGGCGGAAATCGCTGTCGTTTTTTACTAAATTCAGTTCTATCCAATCGTATTTTTTGTACTGCTCGTTATAAGATTTTTTCCGAAACTGCACAGGATAGATACGAACCCAAGTACCGTCTTCACGAAATCCTGCGGTACAAACAAGTTCTTCGTATTTGGAAGAAATTGCAGGATAGGTTTTTACTGTTATCAATACTTTTATTAAAGCCATACATCAGATATGTTTCAATTCGCTGTCAAATCCGGTGAGTTGCATTATTGCTTCTGCCAAATGTTTGCGATGGCACTGATTTATATCCGCCTCAAAACAGGTTAAGGCAATACGCTGATTTTGTTTGAGCAGGATAAAGATTTTTTCCAGTACAGGCAGTGTTTGCGGAAGATTGGTTGCCCTGTAATCGGTAAAAAGCAAGTCGTAATCTGCCTGAGAGTTCAATTTCTGACGTTTTTCCGACTGTATGCCGACTTCGGGGAAGTGTACATACCGGATTCCCAAATTTTCACAAAACCGTTTGAGTTGGTTTTTACTAAAACCATATTTCATACTCAAGGGATTGCACCGAACATCAACCAAAACTTTAACGTCATTCCTAATCAGGCGGTTCAGATATTCTTCAAGCGAAATACCTTCATAACCGATTGTAAACAGGATAGTTTTATTGGAAATCGGCTTGCTTCCACACACTTTTGCCTGTTCGGCAGGCGACAGTATATCAGTTGCAGTACTGTTTATCGCCCAATACGGATAATAAATGTAGGTATATTTCATCAGGGCGTTGCTGTTTAATGTACCGAACGACGCTTTTATTTGCTGTAAAATAACTCTGTCGTTTTCTTTCAGGCTGTGTAAATAATCCGTCGAACTGTTCAGCGCAAAACTGTTCTGTGTTTCAGTAAGCAAGCCTTTTTGAGCCATTGCAGTCAAGTCGGCATTGACAGAATAAGAAAAACACCCGAACTTATACGGTACAAAGTCATAAACCTTTTCCGTCTGACGTTGTGTAAAAAGGAACAGCAACTTTTGCAATCGAATTTTTTCCAGTTCGCCACCAAACAGTTGCAACAAAGCTAATATTATTTTCCGCCTGTAAAACATGGTACAAAAGTAAACAATTATCACAAATTATCAATCATTTCCCCAATCACCGCAATTTCCTCTTTGGGAGAATGCAGCGATAACAAATCCGCGACCCGTCGTCATTGCGAATAACCGTTTCGTACCGCAACTGAAAGCGTGATGACGCCTGTCGGAAGTCCGAAGGACTTCAATATGAATAATCCCGAACAAACGCAGTGCAGTTCGGGGATAGCAGCACCCCCCGCCTCAACTCCGAAGGAGTTGAACTGCTTCGCAGTTCTGATGATGAGGTGACAGTATCCCCGAGCTGCGCCTGCCGGCCTGCTCGGGGTTATTGGCTACGCCGAACTGAAGTTTCATATTTAACACCTTCGGTGTTAGAGGAAGAACCTGTTAATATATTATTTACAAAAAGCGTCATTGTAAGGGCACAGCCCGAAGCAATCCAGAAATACACGACCTTCCGGATTGCTTTGTTCCCTGCAATGATGATGGGGTTAAATCCGCGCATCTTGATAAAGGCTTTTTGCAATATTTTTCCGGCAAGCGCGGTAGCGGAAAGCGGGAAAACCATTCAGCTGACCGAATATTCCAGTCCGTTATTTTTAACAAAATCGAGCATTTCCGGAGTGATTCCTATCCTGTATTTTCGGGAAAACAAATCTACCGAGATACTTTTTTTATGGTCGAT
>JAISPE010000422.1 GCA_031275145.1 Prevotellaceae bacterium
TGATTAATTGTATTTAAGAACGAAATGCGTATTCTGTGGACATCAATATTTCTGATTTTATTCCTGCCTTCGGGCCATACTCAGGATAAAGATTTATCGGCGCTGATTTCCGACATGGCGGAGAGCGTTGCCGATAAAGCTGAAGATGAAGATGAAATAACGGGAATGGAACAGCTTGTGGAACATTATACTTATCTTGCTGAAAATCCTTTGAATATCAACAGTTCTACGGCAGGAGAGCTGTCTCAGCTGATGGTCCTGACGGATTTTCAGATTTTTAGCATATCCGAGTACATAAAGGAGTATGGAGCGCTGATGAGTGTTCACGAACTGTTGCTTGTTCCGGGATTCGACGAAGAAACCGTATCGCGCATAAGTCCTTTTGTCATAACTTCCGTTCCTGAAAGACAGTCATTCAATCCTTCATTCAAAGACATGCTGACAAAAGGATACAGCGCCCTGCTGACGAGAAGCACAAGGACTTTGGAAACCAGAAAGGGCTATACGCATGACGATTCCGGTTTGCAGCGTTACGAAGGGTCTCCGTTCAGTTTTTTCATGCGCTATAAATATAAACACAGCAACAGATTACAGATAGGCCTTACAGCAGATAAGGACGCCGGAGAAGAATTTTTCAGAGGCTCAAACAGACAGGGGTTCGATTTCTACAGTTTTCACCTGATGATAAACGACAGAAAGTATGTAAAAAAACTGATAATCGGCGATTTTCGTGCAAATTTCGGTCAGGGGCTGGCGATGTGGAATAATTTTGCATTCAACAAGTCGGCGGACGTACATTCCATAAAAAGGCGGAATAACGGATTTTCTGCATATTCATCGGCCGACGAGGTTACTTTTATGAGAGGAATCGCTTCCACTTTGCAGTTTGGCTCATGGGAATTTTCGCCCTTCGTTTCGTACAGGAAAATTGATGCAACGATGGAAGGCGGGGGATATACTTCGCTGTCGGCAAACGGAATGCATCGAACGCCAAACGAAATAAGCCGGAAAAATACCCTGTCCGAAACGGTAATAGGGATAAATGCCGGCTACGGGAAAACTTTCTGGCGTATAGGGGCAACAGCTTTGTATGGACGCTATGGAGCGGAAGATTACAGAGATATAAGACCGTACAGCCGATTTAACCTGCACAAACCGTCCAATGCAAATTTTGCTGTCGATTATCGCCTGATAATTAAAAGCATTTCCCTGTTTGGCGAAGCGGCAATCAGTTCAAACGGAGGCAAAGCGCTTCTTGCGGGAATAACGGCCGATGTGAATCACATGCTACAGTTTTCATCTCTGTACAGAAATTATCAGACATATTATCAGGCCGTTTATTCAAATGCATTCGGCGAAAACAGCAATACGGCAAACGAACGGGGAATATATTTTGGCGTCAGTATATTACCGCATAAAAGCTGGAAAATATCCGCTTTTATCGATTCGTATTATTTCCCCTGGTTACGTTACGGAGTCGATTCGCCTTCTTCCGGCTGGGATTACCTCGTGCAGGCAAATTACACTCCAAACAAAAACTTCGACGTTCGCATAAAAATACAGCATGATAAGGCAGTGAAAAACCTGTCGGGCAGCACAGTGTCTTCTACTCAGGATGTCGAAAGAACAAGAGCCCTGTTGCAGGCCGCTTACAGTCTGTCGCCGGAATTAAGTATGAACAGCCGGCTCGCATTCAGTTTTTTCAATCCTGAAATACAGTCCGGTGAAAAGGGATTTTTGATGTCCCAGGATATAAAATACAGATTGCGGCAAATTCCGCTTTCTTTCGCGTTGAGATATGCAATCTTCGATACCGACGGCTGGAATTCAAGATTATATGTTTACGAGTCGGACATTCTATACGCTTTTTCGGTTCCTGCATATTCGGGTAAAGGATGCCGGTATTATCTCAATACAGGATATAAAATCACAGACAAAATACAGTTATGGTTCAGAATATCTCAAACGTATTATTTTGACAGGACAGAGATAAGCAGCGGATTATCCACAATAGCAGGCAACAGACAGACGGATGCAAAACTTCAAGTTCTGGTCAAGTTCTGAACGACGGGAACGATGAACGGTAAACTTCTCGCTCGAAGCAGCTAAAAGCAAGTCTCCGACTTGCGCAAAGCGGAGTTTTGCTTATAGCGGATTTTGGTACGAGATAATGCAGATACACAAAAGATAAAGCTTTAAAGAGCCTGATTTGTAGTAATTAATAATATGGGTAAAAAAGAATGAATCTCGTCGGTTTTGCGGGTTTTAGATGTCCGCCGATCTATCTGAAATTTCAGAAGATACTTTGTTTTATAAGCCATAAGTTTCATTAAAAAGAAAAAAAATGCACAGTTTAAATATACATTCTAATTTTGTACCGTTTTTGCTAATAGAATTTCATTTGATTTTAATAACGCAATTTACTGAAATGATAAAGATATGAGAAGAATAGTTTTTTTGTTTACAATCTCCCTGTTATGCTCTAAAATATATTCGCAAACCATTACTGTTAAGGGACATGTTTCAGCCCTTGAAAGCGAACAGACAGGATATAGTGTGCTCCTGTTATACATCAAACGGTCTAAATTTGTGATATGGGATTGCGGGCTTGACCCGCAATCCCATATCACAAAACTACACCGCGCGAGGAATAAACGTTAAAGATTCAAGCTTATATAAGGGAGATTTTTTTATAGACAGTGATTTTGAAGTTAATGTAGAAATTGTTATTGTCTACGTTTCTAGCGGGTACCCACATTACGCAGTTTTCAATTGACGAAATATACAGTACCTTTGCGGCCGTTATTATACATATATATAAGTTTTAAATATGTTAGACAGGCTGATAGAAAGATATAATTCACTTGACGAAGAGTCCCGCAGAGTTGTTAATTTTCTTGCATTAACACAGGATATGCTGAATATGAACGAGAT
>JAISPE010000423.1 GCA_031275145.1 Prevotellaceae bacterium
TTATTATCAGTATTAACATTAACTATAACAGAAACATATTCCGGCAAAACAGAAACAGCAGCACATGACCATATAGCCATTGCTTTTCCTCTCCGCCGTATATATCTTTATTCTTTTCACTAATAAAAAATTCTATAATCAACGTGCAAAAGTAGTAAAATAAATTTATATGACAATATTTTTTTTCAATATTCAATATTATTTTTGCGAATACACTGTTTTTCAGTTGTCAAAAATTTATTTTGTAACACTTCCAAGGTTTGCAAATATCGTCAACACTTTGCGGACATTGCGCCCTTTGCGGTAAAAAAAGCGCAAGCTGTAATTCGTAATTATTCCTCGCGCGGTCTATTTTTGTGAGTTGGATATGCGACGAAACAATCCGTGACGATGAGACGGAAAACAGTTTTCTGCAAAAAAACTCACAATTTTCACCCGTTTGATATATAATAATTAATTTTGCGTTTTATTAAACAGCATTTTTTGATATGAAAACAAAGTTAAGTATATTGATCACCGTTATATGTCTTGCTGGCGGCTGCATGCGGGAGGACATATCTGTCGGCGATTTGCGTTGCGAATATCTGAGCAGTCCGGTGGGCATGGATGCAGAACATCCGCGTTTTTCGTGGAAAATCGCGGCAGGCGAAAGAGGAGTTTACCAGCAGGCATACCGGATTACCGTAAGCGACGGACGCGGTGAAGACGGCAATTGCTGGGATTCGGAATGGACAGAATCGGGAGCAACCGTCAATCTGAAATATGCCGGCGTTCCGCTCGTCTCCAACCGGACATACACCTGGCAGGTCTGCGTCCGTATCAACAATAAAGAAGTGCGGAGTAAGCCGGCTGTTTTTCATACCGGTCTGCTTCGACGGGAAGACCTGAAAGCGCAGTGGCTTGCCACGAAAGAAGACATCGTACATGAAAGTCCGCTGTTCCGTAAAACATTTACGGCAGAAAAGAAAGTGAAAAAAGCCTTTGCGTATGCCACAGCAGCGGGTTTTTACGAACTGTATCTGAACGGGCGGAAAGTGAATGACGACGTGCTGAATCCTGCCGTTTCCGACTATCGCAAAACGGTTTTATATTCTGCATACGACGTCAGCTCCCTGATGCAAAAGGGCGAGAACACTGTCGGCGTGATGCTCGGCAACGGCGCGTACAACATACGTTCCGTCGGCGGACGGTACAGCTGGGGCGGCGGCAAATCGATGGGCAATCCCTGTTTTATGGTGCAGATACACATTTTGTATAACGACGGAAGCGAGACGCTCGTCGCCTCGGGCGAAGGATGGAAATACACAGCCGGACCCGTTACATTCAACAACATATACGGCGGCGAGGACTACGACGCCCGCAAGGAAATACAGGGATGGGCTTCTGCCGGAACAGACGATTCGGGATGGCAGGATGCGGTCATCGTGCCGGGTCCCGGCGGGAAACTGAAATGGCAAAGCGTCCCCATAGAAGTGACGGAAACACTGAGGCCCATTGCACAGACACGTCCCTCCAAAGGCGTTTACCTCTTCGATCTCGGACAAAACATCGCAGGATGGTGGCGCATTGAAGCAAAGGGGAAAGCAGGGCAGACTATCCGCGTACGCGGCGCGGAGACGCTCAACAACACACTCTTCCCGAAACCGCTGGAAGAAGGCGACAGCCTCAGCGTCAAGCACAGGTATCATTCTCATACATGGACAGACTACACCCTGAAAAGCAACGGCAGGGAAGTTTACGAGCCGCGTTTCTTTTACACCGGATACCGTTATATCGAAGTCGTTACCGGTGACCGCACAGATCTTGCCGAACTGAAAGTTGAAGGGTGTGTAGTCCGTTCGGCTCTGGAAAGCGCCGGTTCGTGGACCTCGTCAGACGAATTGCTGAACTGGATTCACAGGGCGGGACAATGGTCGCAGATGGGTAATCTGGTCGGTTATCCTACCGACTGTCCGCATCGCGAAAAGGGTGCATACAACGGAGACGGTCAGGTGATTGCCGAAACATCCATGCTCGATTTCGAGATGGCGCTTTTCTACGAAAAATGGCTCAACGATATGAGCGACGCGCAGGAACCGAACGGACGCGTCCCCAACACCTCCCCGACTATCGTCGGCGGCATGGGCGGCGGCGTGGCATGGGGCAGCGCATGCATACTGATTCCATGGTGGATGCGTCATTATTACGATGATGTGCAGATACTGGAAACGTATTATCCCATGATGACTAAATATATTGATTATCTCCGCAATCTGGCCCGTACCGACGCCGTACCCGAGGAGCCGTATATCATTAATTATTTCGGCGGATTCTGGTATTCGCTTGGCGAGTGGTGTTCGCCGGGGCGTTCCGACTGTCCCAATCATGATGTCGTGAATACATTTTATTATTATTACGACACATGGCTGATGTCGAAGATTGCCGGTATGCTTGGCCGTCAGGACGACGCCCTGCAGTTCGCAGCATTAAGCGACACTGTCAGGAACGAATTTAACAGACGGTTTTTTAATCCCGGGACATATACTTACGGCTCCGACTCAGTGTATCAGACGTATCAACTGCTTGCTCTTATCGGTAATCTTGTGCCGGAAGAGAGTCGCGACGCTGTGCTGAAAACCGTTATCGACGATATACGCGCACGCGGAAATCATCTGAATACCGGTATTATCGGCACAAAATACCTCTGGACCGTACTGTCGGAGGCCGGATACCACGATTTGGCTTTCGCCGTCGCTACCCAGGAAACTTATCCGGGTTACGGATTCTGGAAAAACAACCATTCCACCACGCTGCTGGAAGAATGGGGTGGCGCTAACTCGCATAATCATCAGATGTTCGGCTCAGTGACGGAATATCTTTACCGCTATCTTGCCGGTATCCGTTCGCCGCTTCAGACGGAACATTCTCAGAGATACGGACAGGCTTCGGATAAATCCGTTTTAGCAGATAAAGATCTTGAAGATTCTTACGGATACAGACATATACGCCTGCAACCCTGCATACCCTCCGGCGCTCTCCGGGAAGCGGGCGCTTCGTTGCAAACGGTGGCAGGCACAATTGCGGCAGGCTGGAAAAAGCAGGATAAGGGTTACCTGTACCGCGTAACCGTTCCGCCCAATACCACCGCGACACTGACCCTGCCGATCGACGGATTCCGTAAAGTGAAGATTACCGAAACCGGCAAAGTCATTCGACAAAACGGCGAGTTTATTGGCGGCGTCTCCGGTATCGAAGGAATATCAGCCGACGATTCGGCTGTCTGTTTCTCGCTCGAATCGGGTACATACCGATTTAGCGTAGCAGAGTAAACTTATTTTGACAGACTCTTTTTGACAGAATTAACAAAATTTTCATAATTAACAGATTTGTTAATTATGAAATTTTGTTAATTGACTTCGTCGAACTAAAGTTTGGCTACGCCGATTTAAAAATTCTGTCAAAAAAATCTATAATTCATTCATCATCTGTCCGGCCAGTGCTGAGGCTTCTTCTTCGGAGGCAGCTCGGCATATCTCCCGACGGACACGCTCTATTCTACCGGCTAAAAAAAGCCTCTGCGGTTTAAGGTCGGCATTTACGGTTACAGCGCTGCAACTGTCAGATACAGTGCATGTCGGAAACTCCCGCGAGCGCCGGACATATCACCGGATGCATATTTTTT
>JAISPE010000017.1 GCA_031275145.1 Prevotellaceae bacterium
TTAAAAATCGATTTGGATTTTTATGTTTTCCAGACGCCCTGCGATGTGTATAACCCGAAACTGCTGATAATCGGCATCAATCCGGGAGGAAGCAAGTCGTATAAAGAAGCGTTGAAAGGCAAAGGGTATGATAAACGACCCGCAAGCGAACTGGGTTACGCAGAAAATACTCTTGCCGAAAAACCCCGGTGGGAAATCGAAGGCGGATTAAAAGGCGGCGATGTGATGCGGAGCAATCTGCACAGAGTATTTAATAAGGATAATAACCTTGATATTCTGAAAGACACTGTTATGATGAACATGTTTTATTTTAATACAGATAAGGCAAAGGATATAGCAGGCGTCAAAGCTGAAATCCGCAAGTATTGCATTGATAAGACTCTGGAATTTATAGAGATTATCAATCCGCAAAATATCCTGTTTCTTACAGGCGACGATGACAGGCTGAAAAGTTGCAGGGTAACCGGTATAAGGCAAATTGACGGGTTTATCAAACAGGGAACTTTAGGCGACCGCACAGTGTATGCCATTCCTCATTATGGATACTATAAAGCGTATTCGTACGAAAACAGCGCTAAAACGGGAAAAGCGTTAAGTGGAATTTTTAAATGATAAAGTATTACTTTTTAAATAATTAATAAAATGAAACTTTTATTTATAGGTACACCTGAACTATTGATACTACTTATACTATTTACTATTTATACCATTATTTAAAATAGTATTATCTATCTTCTCAAGGACAAAGGGAATAGTCATAGTATTAAGAAAATTTGTAATAAGTCCGAATGCGGAGAATGGTAACCTTGTTACAATCACCGGTCGGAGATCTGGACTTTTATTTTGGTTATTAACACATATTGGACTGTCTCCTGAACTTGGATTTACTGTGTCGGAAAGAAATCTTCGACTCCATGATAAAAGTCTGTTTGGAGAAGAACATATCGTGATGACATTAAAAAACACTGCTCATATTCGCTGTAAATATCACCGGCCACTTTCGGTTTTATTTTTTGCAATTTTATCATTAGCCGGTGCGTTATATTATGCCAATATACCATACGGGAATTCATCATTACTTACAGTACTAACAATCATTTCTGTCATTCTGTTTTTAGTTTTTTATTTCAACAAACACATTACAATAGTAGTAGAAACATGTGGTGGAAAAACTTATCAAATAGGCTTCAAACCAAGTTTGATAGAAAATGTGGATGTTACTCTTGGTAAAGCGCAGGAAGTTGTGGAATTGATAAATTCTCAAATAATCAAAGAACAGGAACGACGTTTGATATAGTTGTTTTTGTGTTATGTACAGTTTTTAAATGAAAAAAGTTTTTTGATGAGGAAAAACATCGAACCCTTTTGACAGTCGGTACGCCGGAAATCCGGCGTACCCAAACTGTCTTTTGAATAGAGAACAAGTTTTTAGAAATTAAATAATGTAAAGAACAAATGAATAAATATACAAGATATATAGTTCTGATCATTGGGACAATATGCTTCCTGTCAGTCGCACAATTCATTGAGGAGTACACTCAAATAGATAAAAGATGGTATAAAGAGTGGAAAGGATATAGGTACTCTGATGAGATGGGAAAAATTGTGATGTATCCTGATGAATGGTGGAATTTGTTGTACGCGAGTGAGTATTGGCAACATTTAGATGATGAAGACAAGAGCAAAATTTTAAGTGAGAAAAGTAGAATTGATCAAAAAAAACAGGAACTTGCGAAACAGTATCAGAGAAACGCAGAGCAGGGCAGTGCGGATGCTCAAAACTGTTTAGGCTTTATGTATGAGAATGGTGTTGGCGTTAGCAAAGATTACGGTGAAGCATTGAAGTGGTACCGGAAAAGCGCTGAACGGGGCAATGCGGATGCTCAAAAGAACTTGAACAGGATATATATAAAGATTCAGGATTTCAGATGAGAACAAAGCTATGAAACAGTATCGAAAAAGCGGAACTGTGTTTTTAACACGACACAGTATGGAGAGTGCGCATCCCGAAGCAATCCAGAAATACACGACCTTCAAACGCAGTACAAACAACCTCATTTACATCTAATTATCACAACAAAACAACCTCAGTAGCAATAATATATCCCCGTATTCCAACCTCATTACCTTTGCTTTTAATAATACGGCGTAGTCTGGAGACTGCGCCGAGCGAAAGCTGCCATGGCAATTTTGGCAAATCCAACCGGTTTCATGAAGTGAAAACACGTATTCCTGTTTTGACATAAATTATAACTGACTGTGCCGAAGTAAAATTTGGCTGCACCGATTTAAACATTCTGTAAAAAAACAGGCGCTGCGCCTACTTTTTCATTTCTCTATTCCTTATCCGATAAATATTTGTCAGCATGTAATCTATGAAGCGCCTGCAAAAATAAAACCGATTTGTATTTTCAATGTAACCGTTATGAAATACTGTCGCCATACTTTTGCGGTAAAATTAATGAATTTATTATTTAATTAAGATATTAAAATTATGAGAAAAAATTTAGTGAAATCATTATTATTGATTGCGGTTAGCGTCATTATCGGTACGGTTTCGACGTATGCGCAGGTAACAACTTCGTCGGTCGGCGGAAATATCGTCGAACCGGGAGGCGACGCGGCAGCCGGCGTCACTGTCGTTGCCGTCCACGTTCCTACGGGAACGGAATACCGTTCCGTATCAAGCGTAAGGGGCGATTACAGCATTCGGAACATGCGTCCGGGAGGACCATATACAATCAGATATTCGCTGATTGGGTTTAAGACGGTTGAAATGCCGGATGTTCATTTAGCCCTTTCGGGCAATACCGTTATCAACCTGAATCTGGAACAGGACGTTATCGGTTTGCAGGAAGTGGTGATAAGTGCAAAATCGCGGACATCGAACATGAACGCCGGTAATGCCGGCGCTATCACAAACATTTCGTCGGGAGATATTGCCGCTATGCCGAGCATCAGCCGGAGCATCAACGATCTTACCCGTCTTACGCCGCAAGCTAACGGACAGGCTATCGGCGGAGGAAATTATCGTCAGAATTATATCACCGTCGACGGGGCGGCGTTTAACAATGCTTTCGGTATCGGTCAGAACCTGCCCGGAAACGGCTCGCCCATTTCGATCGACGCGCTTGAGCAGATTTCTGTCAGCCTCACGCCCTACGACGTCAGCCACAGCGGGTTTATCGGCGCGACCGTCGATGCTGTAACGAAATCGGGTTCAAACGAGTTTAAAGGTTCGCTCTACACTTACAGGACTGACGAACGGTTGAGGGGCAACAAAGTGGGCGAGGAATATTTCAGCAAATCGCCTTCGCAATACAGTCTGCTCGGTTTGACGTTCGGCGGTCCGGTGATAAAGAACAAACTCTTTTTCTTTGTCAACTACGAGTCGGAGAAGACCGTCGATCCGGGACCTTCGCGTGTCGCTTCGACCGACGGCACAGGTAACGGAACTACGGTCGCCCGTCCCTCCGAAAGCGATATGGACATGATAAGCCGGTATCTCGTAGATAACTACGGATACGAAACCGGACCGTATCAGGGATATTCTTTCGACAGCCCGGGTTCGAAAATTCTGGCTCGATTAGACTGGAACATTTCGCAAAACCATAAGGTAAATATCCGTTACAGCGGCATGTCGTCGAAAACTCCGTATACTCCTTCGACGTCCACAAGTCCGATATCGCCGACGCCTTTCAGCGGCAGCCGTACGGGCGCCAATGCGATGTGGTATAAAAACAGCGGATATTTTCAGGAACAGAATTTCTCGTCGCTCTCGGGCGAACTGAACTCCGTCTTTCTTGAAGGAAAACTGCACAATACCCTGCGGCTGACATGGTCGTATCAGGACGAGCCGCGAAGCACGGGCGGAAACAGAGATTTCCCGTTTGTCGATATCCTGAAAGACAATCAGCCTTACGTCTCGTTCGGAACGGAACTGTTTTCATTCGGCAACCTGCGGCAGGTCAATACGCTTAATTTTACCGACGAGATAAAATATACTCTGGGCATCAACAGCCTTACACTCGGTTTGAGCTACGAAAGCAATCTGATTAAAAACGGATTTATGCGTTTCGGAACAGGGCTGTACATCTTCAATTCGTGGGAAGATTTCGTGAACGGCAATAAACCGAAAAACTATGCCATAACCATTTCCAACGCTCCGGGTTACGCGCAGTCGTTTCCGAGTTTCCGGTTCGAGCAGTACTCTCTGTACCTGCAGGACGAGCTGAAACTCAACAGCCGGCTGAACATAACGGGCGGCATTCGTTTCGATTTGCCTGTCTATCCCGAACATCCAGAAGGTTTGCAGACGCACCCGATGATTCTGGATCTGAATTTCGGCGGCAAACACTACAATACCGCCACAATGCCGTCGACGCGTCTGATGCTGTCGCCGCGTCTCGGCTTCAACTACGATGTTCTGGGAAACCGCTCGCTGATTCTTCGCGGGGGAACGGGGATATTTACCGGACGGATTCCTTTTGTCTGGATTTGTTCGCAGTCGGGCGACGCAGGAATGTTGCAGCAAACTATGATATATTCGGGCGCAGACGTTCCGGGCAAATTCGACCCCGACCCGAAAAAGTATCTGCCCAACCCGCAGCCGGCTGCCGGAACAAGTATTCCTACAGGAGGATTTACGATTATGGACCCCGATTTTAAAATGCCTTCGAACTGGAAAGCCTCTCTTGCGGCAGATATCAAACTGCCTTACGGTTTCAAGGCTTCCGTCGAAGCGATCTACGGCAGGGACATTAATCCGGTTGTCGTTTACAAAGACGGTCTGGTCGATCCCGTTGCAATGAATATCAGCGGATATCCCGATCACCGTATGATGTATCTTGCAGGTAACGCCAAATTCGTACATAAACTAAACAGCGCCGGTCAGTTAGACCCGACGACAGCCAACAATGCCGGCGCTACTCCTCTCTTCGTTACCAACTATAACAAAAACACCGGTTACTACACATCTCTGACGTTCCGTCTGGAAAAAACTCTGTGGCAGGGACTGTCGGGAATGATCGCATACACTCGCAGTCAGGCGAAAAGCTTCCACGACGGAGGCGGCGACCAGATGTATTCGTTATGGAACGGTTATGCGACCGTCAACGGCTCGAACACGCCCGAACTCGGATATGCAAGTTATGTGACGCCGAACAGTCTGATCGGTTCGCTGGCATACAAATACAAAGACTTTGCCGTATCGCTGTTCTACCGCGGCAGCAACGACGGCAGAACTTCATATTACTACACTTCCAATATTGTGAACGACGGCGCAAGCAGTGTAAACCTGATTTATGTTCCCAAAAATCCGGGCGAAATACAGTTTGTCGAAAAAACCGTGAACGGAATTACATACTCGGCTCGGGAACAAAGCGACGCTTTCTTTAAATATATCGAACAGGACCCTTATCTGAAAAAACGCAAGGGTATGTATGCCGAAAAAAACGCTCTGGTATATCCATGGTCGCATCAGTTTGATTTAAAGATTACGCAGAATTTTGTCGTGAATGTCGGGAAAACCAAAAATACTTTGCAGGCAGGAATGGATATCGCTAACGTCGGCAACCTGTTCAACTCCGACTGGGGCAGTCGCTGGCAGGTAAATCAAAATCAACTGCTGATAATGACTAATGCCGCTCAGGTAACGCCGACCGGTAACGTCATCCCTACATTCCAAATGAACCACATAGCGGGAACAGGCGAGCTGCCGACGGAAACATTCAGGAAAACGGTCGGTTATTCCTCTACTTTCTCAATACAGTTCAGTTTGAGATACTTTTTTAATTAATTAACGGGAAACTGGCGTCAGCGCTTTTAACTTTTAGTTTTTAGTTTATAACTTTTATCAGGTTTTCGGGAGTTTCCCAATAATATTTGATTATGAAAAAGATTACAGTTATTACGGTTACAGTTTTCGCATGTATAATTTCGGGATATTTTCTTTTTTCGGACGGCAAAAGCGAACAGCCTTATCTTGTAGTGCTGTCGATGGACGGTTTCAGACAGGATTACTGCGATATTTACAATACGCCCAATCTGAACAGAATCAGGACAACGGGCGTAAAGGCGGAATACGTACAGAGTTCGTATCCGACGGTTACTTTCCCGAACCATTACAGTATGGCAACCGGCCTGTATCCCGACCGGCACGGACTGGTAAACAATACTTTCTACGATTCGGTTTTGAGGGATACTTTTTCTCTGTCGAAGCGCGAGGCAGTGTCGAACCCGGCATACTGGAGCGGCGAACCGATCTGGATAACAGCGGAAACACAGAATCTTAACTCGGCAATATTTTTCTGGCCGGGCAGCGAAGCTCCCGTAAAAGGCATGTATGCCGACTTTTGGAAAAAGTATGACGGCAGAATATCGTACCGGCAACGGATCGATACCGTAATTCGATGGCTGCAATTGCCCGAAAAAATCCGTCCGCATCTGATTATGTTCTACTTCTCCGAACCCGACCACAGCGGTCATACGCACGGACCGGCAAGCGACTATACCGGAACGGTTGTCGAGCGTCTCGACAGGCTGGCGGGCATATTGATAGACGAACTCGACAGGCTGCCCGTTGGCAGGAAAATCAATCTTATCATCACTTCCGACCATGGCATGGCAGCCGTTTCGCCCGAAAAGACCGTCTTCCTGTCGGATTATCTGCCTGCGCACTGGATTGAAAGGCAATTCACCGGCGCTTTTACGCATTTATATACGCGTCCCGAATATCGTGACAGTGTCGTGCAGGCCTTGCAGAACGTTCCGAATATCCGTGTATTCAAAAAAGAAAATCTTCCCTCGCGTCTCCATTACGGAACACATCCGCGTACGGGCGACGTTGTCGTAATTCCCGATTGCGGCGGCTGGGTTTCTGCCGGACGGGAGTTTCCCGTGACAATGAAAGGCGCTCACGGCTATGACAATGAATGTGACGATATGCACGCTATTTTCTTCGCCCGCGGACCGGCTTTTAAACAGGCATACTTGCAAGCGCCGTTCGTAAACGTTGATCTGTATAACCTGATGGCTGCCGTCCTAAACCTCCATCCCGCAGCTAACGACGGTGACTTTGAACGCGTAAAAGGTATGTTGAAGATGTATTGACTCCTTTTTTGCAACTGTAAACATGAGTCCGAAATTGACTTTCGTCGATTTCGGACTTTTATGTTTTGCTCTTCTTTTGACAGAATTCTTTTTTTGACAGGATTTTTAAATCGGCGTAGCCAAACTTTAGTTCAACGAAGTCTGGAGACTACGCCGAGCGAAAAGGAAAAACAAACGGCCACAGCAGTGATTTTTTGTGCAAACCTGTTATTTTTCACATCCCGTCTGCGGCTCTATCCTGAAAGTATAAAAATAAATTAACACAGTCTCTATTTCCGGTTAGACGCTCTAACTCTCTGGTAACGGCATAGTATTATGAAATATTTGTGCAAAATATCAACAATCGGGTGTTAAAATACGTTAATATTCCAGCCGGAATCATTAATTATTGTTTACTTTGCACCGATTTAATACTGAATCGAATTGATGAAACATGTTGGTTGGATAATATTTATACTGTTTTTCTCCGTTTCGGGAACAGCAAGAACAAAAAAAGTTTTGAATGCTTTCGGGATTTCGGCTCCGGTTTATGAAATTCATGGTATTGACGTTTCAAGATACCAGGAAAAAATCAACTGGAAAGAAATATCCGGTTTCAGGAGCGGAAAAGACAGCATCGGTATAACTTTCGCTTTCGTGAAAGCGACAGAAGGACAGTCGCTGCTCGATAAATATTTCAAATATAACTGGGAAGAAACGAAGAAACACAATATAATAAGAGGAGCATATCATTATTACAAACCCAATGTAAACTCGAACTTGCAGGTTTCCAACTTTATCAAACATGTCAAACTGCAAACGGGCGATCTTCCTCCCGTACTTGATATAGAAGAACTCGGTAAATACGGCAGCGCCAATATGAAAAAAGGTATCAAAAACTGGCTGAAACAGATTGAAAAACATTATGGCGTCAAACCTATAATATATACAAATGCAAATTTTTATAAAAAATATCTGTCGGGTAAAGAATTTAAAAAGTACTATTTCTGGATTGCCCATTACACACATACAATTCCGAGAGCCAACAGCGACTGGATTTTCTGGCAATACAGCGACAAGGGCGTAATTAAGAGTATCCGTTCCAAAGTCGCCCTGAATGTCCATAAAGGAAGCAGGGAAGATCTGTTATCTATTTGTAAATAACACTCCAAACCGGTTTCTTTGATTTTATCTTAAATTTTATTGTACTTTTGCGGCCTGATTTTCTCATTGGGTTACAGTTAAGATATTTAATGAGAGAATTATATTGGAAATGAAAGTGAAGAAATAGTATTATGAATATATTATCATTATTTGTAGCTGTTCCGGTTTTGATGCTGTTGCTACTGTTTATATGTCGAAACATGAAACAGATACGTACTGTTATGGTAGCAGGCTCTTCGGCGCTCATGGTTTTGGCGGCCGTACTTGCGGTGATGTTTGTCCACGAAAGGGCGCTGTCCGGCAGCGAGATGCTTTTTACCGACAGCATTGTCTGGTACAGGTCGCTGAACATACATTACGCTGTCGGGGTTGACGGTATTTCGGTATTAATGATAGCATTGTCCGCAATTATCGTATTTACGGGCGTCTTTTCGTCGTGGAACATGCCGAGAGAGTACTTTATGTGGTACTGTTTACTGACTGTCGGGGTTTTCGGGTTTTTCATCTCGCTCGACCTGTTCACGATGTTCCTTTTCTACGAGGTAGCCCTGATTCCGATGTATCTGCTTATAGGAGTGTGGGGTACGGGACGCAAGGAATATTCGGCGATGAAACTGACACTGATGCTTATGGCCGGGTCGGCGTTCCTGCTGACAGGTATTCTGGGAATATATTTCACATCGGGACACGCAAGCATGAACATCGTTGAACTTGCAGACATGGCAATCCCCGTTTCGCATCAATACTGGATTTTTCCGCTTACGTTTGTGGGATTCGGCGTACTTGGCGCTCTGTTTCCTTTCCATACATGGTCGCCCGACGGACACGCATCCGCTCCGACAGCCGTTTCGATGCTTCATGCCGGTGTGCTGATGAAACTTGGCGGATACGGATGTTTCCGCGTTGCAATATACCTTATGCCGGAAGCTGCTCACGATCTCTCATGGATATTCCTTATCCTCACCGGCATAAGCGTGGTTTACGGAGCTTTCAGCGCAGTGGTACAGACAGACTTGAAGTATATCAATGCCTATTCGTCGGTAAGTCACTGCGGATTAGTTCTTTTTGCCATACTGATGCTTAACCGCACAGCCATGACAGGAGCCGTTCTGCAAATGTTATCGCACGGACTTATGACAGCCCTGTTTTTTGCGCTTATCGGGCTGATATACGGGCGAACACATACGCGTGACATCCGCGAAATGGGCGGTCTGATGCGGGTAATGCCGTTTGCTTCCGTCTGCTATGTGATTGCGGGTCTGGCTTCGCTGGGATTGCCCGGATTGAGCGGGTTCGTTGCCGAAATGACCGTATTTGTCGGCTCGTTCGAGCATGCTGACCTCTTCCGCCGGATATTGACCGTAGTTGCAACCTGTTCGATAGTGATTACGGCGGTTTACATACTTCGAACGGTTGGTAAAATCCTTTACGGTCCGGTGATTAACGAACATCATTTGTCGCTTTCCGACGCTTCGTGGTACGAAAAAGTTTCGGTTGTCGTGCTGATCGCCGGGATAGTGTTTATCGGGATTATGCCGTCGATAGCTTCCGGCATTATAAGCGACAGTCTTGCGCCCGTTATCAAATATTTAAGTTTATTATAAAATAAAGATATAAATGGATTTCAGCAATTTTCTAAAAATGCCGCAGGAAACCGGCTTGATAGCTGTGTTTCTGATTTTAGTAATATACGACATATTCGGCGGCGAACGTTCGATGAAACGGTTTCGTCCGGTAGCCTGCATATTGTTTGGGATACATACTGTTGCAGGTTTTTTTGTATCATCCGAAGGTACAGCGTTCGGCGGAATGTACATCAGTTCGGCGATGACCGTCATGATGAAAAACATACTCAACACAGCGACCTGTTTCATACTGATGCAGTCAGGGCAATGGCTAAAATCGGAGCCCGCTCTCAAACAGCGTGAAGGAGAATTTTATACACTGATGAGCATAACTCTGCTGGGTATGTATATGATGATATCCGCAGGGAACTTCATGATGCTGTATATCAGTATAGAGATGGCAGCCCTGCCTGTCGCCTGCCTCGCTGCATACAACAAGTACAGGGAACGTTCGGCCGAAGCGGGCGCTAAATTCATTCTGATATCGGCGCTTTCGTCGGGAATAATGATGTTCGGGCTTTCATATCTTTACGGGGCTATGGGAACGCTTTATTTCAGCGATTTGAGCACTCTTGTTTCGAGCAGTCCGATGACATTGCTCGGTTTCGCGTTTTTCTTTGCCGGACTTGCGTTTAAAATTTCGCTTGTACCTTTTCATCTTTGGACTGCCGATGTTTACGAGGGCGCTCCTGTGGGTGTAACAGCCTATCTTTCCGTTGTCTCAAAGGGAGCGGCCTGTTTTACGCTTATGTTTACTCTTTACCGGGTTTTCGGAAATATCGAAGTCGTCTGGTATCACATACTCTGGGGATTGTCGATTGCTACAATCATTATCGGCAACCTGTTTGCCATCAGACAAAAAGATATAAAGCGGTTCTTCGCTTTTTCGTCGATATCGCAGGCGGGATACATCATGCTCGGAATAATGGGCGGCCCGGAGCAGGGTATAACGGCAACGGTGTATTATGTGCTTGTGTATCTGTTCTCAAACCTTGCCGCTTTCGGGGTAATCACATCGGTCGAAAATCATTCGGGACGTACCGACATTGCCGCATACAACGGTCTGTACAAGTCGAATCCGAAGCTGGCGTTTGTAATGATGGTTGCCGTATTCTCTTTAGCCGGAATCCCGCCTTTCGCCGGATTTGTGAGCAAGTTTTTCATATTTGCCGCCGTCGCCGCCAAAGGCGAATATCTGCTTGTGTTCATTGCGCTTGCGAATACTGTGGTCTCGCTATACTACTATTTGTTGATTGTCAAGGCTATGTTTATCAATCAGGCGGATGGACAGGCTGTCGGCAGAATCCGTACCGACAACTATAACAAAATCAGTCTCGCACTGTGTACCGTAGCGATATTGATGGCAGGACTTGTAAGCGGCATATACGGGTATATCAACGAAATATAGAAAATAAAAGCATCTGTTTCGTGCCGAAACTGAAAAGGTGTGATGACGCCTGTCGAAAAAGTCCGCGACCCTTATTTCCACAAAGCTCCTTTAATAGCAGGGGATTATTTCACCGCCTCCTTATTCTCTTATTTTGTTGCAGGGTTACAATAAGGGAATAAAGATAGCTGCGGGACTTATGAGGTAATGGGATTGGAATACGGACATATATTATTGCTCTATTGAGGTTTTTTTGTTTGAAAATTAGGCTTTTTGCACTGTGTATGAATATTCTGTTTTTTATCATTATATCTTAATTCATTTTTCATCCCCTTAAAAAATCTTATCTTTGCAGAAATATTTTTTTTACATTAAATGATTTAAAGAGATGAATAATAGAATTTTTATTGCCGTATTACTGTCGGTATTCATGTTAAGCGGATGCGGGAGCGACCGTTATCCGTATCAGGACAAGTCGTTAAGTTTTGACAAAAGAGCGGAAGACCTGCTGAGCCGGTTGACGCTGGAAGAAAAAGTATCGTTAATGACTAACAAATCCGCTGCCGTTGAACGGCTTGGTATTCCGCCATACGACTGGTGGAACGAAGCCCTGCATGGCATTGCGCGCGCGGGAAAAGCGACAGTGTTTCCGCAATCTATCGGCCTGGCTGCCACTTTCGACGACAATGCAGTGTACGAAATGTTTGACATCGTTTCCGACGAAGCGCGCGCCAAACATCACGAATTTAAGCGTAATAATGAATTAAGACGCTACCGGGGACTGACATTCTGGACTCCGAACATCAACATCTTCCGCGACCCGCGATGGGGACGTGGTATGGAAACCTATGGCGAAGACCCTTATCTGACAAGCCGGATAGGAGTAGCTGCCGTACGCGGTTTACAGGGCGACACAGCCGCCAAATACAGCAAGGCCCATGCCTGCGCAAAACATTACGCGGTGCATAGCGGTCCCGAATGGAACAGACACTCTTTCGACGCAAAAAACATCTCGAAACGCGACCTGCTCGAAACCTATCTTCCTGCTTTCAAAGCGCTGGTGACGGAAGCCAAAGTGAAGGAAGTGATGTGCGCATACAACCGTTTCGAAGGCGAACCCTGCTGCGGAAGCAATACCCTTTTGATGGACATCCTGCGTAACGAATGGGGATACGACAACGTCGTTGTCTCGGATTGCGGCGCTATCGACGATTTCTTCAGGGAAGGCCGGCACGGTACGCACGAATCTGCCGAAAAAGCTTCTGCCGACGCTGTTATCGCGGGTACCGACCTCGAATGCGGCGGCGCATACAGATCGCTTGTCAATGCCTGCAAAGCCGGTGACATTACCGAAAAACAAATCGACGCTGCGGTATTCCGTCTCCTGCGCGCACGTTTCCAGTTAGGCATGTTCGATAACGACGAAGATGTGTCGTGGGCTTCGACGCCTTACTCGATAGTCGAAAGCGAAGAACACAAGGCTAAAGCTCTCGAAATGGCGCGCAAATCAATCGTTCTGCTGAGCAACAGAAACAGGACTTTGCCTCTGTCGAAAAATCTGAAAAAAGTCGCCGTAATCGGACCCAATGCAAACGATTCCGTGATGTTGTGGGCAAACTATTCCGGTACGCCTACCAGAACGGTTACCATCCTGCAGGGGATACAGGCAAAATTGCCGGAAGGCGCCGTGATATACGAAAAAGGCTGCAATCTGGCGGACGACAAAGTGTTTCACAGCCAGTTCGACAAATGCGAACACGAGGGAAAACAGGGTTTCAAATCCACTTTCTGGAATACGGCAGACTTTTCGGGCGAGGTGGCCGCTACATTGCAGGTCGTGCAACCGTTCAAATTCAGCACAGGCGGAAATACTGTTTTTACGGCCGGAGTAAATCTTAATAACTTCTCTGCCCGGTTTGAATCGACATACACTGCCTCCGAAACCGGCGAACTGTTTTTTCAGATTTCGGGAAGCGACGGTTACCGTTTGACTGTCAACGGTACAAAAGCCCTCGAACGCTGGGGACAGGCCAACAAATCGTACACAGACACTCATGCGGCCAAAGTCAAAAAGGGACAGAAATACACGATTGCAATAGAATTTTTCAAAGCCGACACGGGAAACGCTTCTCTGAATTTCGACTTCGGATACATGAAGCAGGTTGATTACGAAGCGCTCGCCCGGAATGTTAAAGATGCAGACGCAATTATTTTCGTAGGCGGCATTTCGCGCTATCTCGAAGGTGAAGAAATGAATGTGAACTATCCCGGATTTAAAGGCGGCGACCGTACCAACATCGATTTGCCGCAGGTACAGGTAAACGTGTTGAAAACGCTTGCAAAACTCAACAAACCGCTGGTTTTCGTCATCTGCACCGGAAGCGCTTTTGCTTTGACCCGCGAGGCCGAACTTACCGGCGCCATGGTAAATGCCTGGTATGGCGGTCAGCAGGGAGGAACAGCCGTTGCCGACGTGCTTTTCGGAGACTATAATCCGGCCGGACGCCTGCCGCTGACATTCTACGCATCATCGGACCAGCTCCCCGATTTCGAAGACTATAACGTGGCGACGGGACGGACTTACCGCTATTTCAAAGGAGCGCCTCTCTATCCTTTCGGACACGGACTGAGCTACACGACTTTCGAATACGGCGCAGCAAAACTCGGCAAAAACAGTATCGGCAGAAACGAATCTGTTTCGCTGAACTTCGATCTCAAAAACACCGGCGAACTGGACGGCGACGAAGTTATTCAGATTTATATCCGTAACTTGCAGGACGCCGAAGGTCCGATCAAAAGTTTACGGGCATTCAAACGTATTAACATCGCTGCCGCCGCCACCGAAGCTGTTTCGATTCAGTTGACGCCTAAAGCATTCGAGTTTTTCGATCCGCAAACAGACAGCATGACGGTTAAACCCGGAGTGTACGAAATTCTGTACGG
>JAISPE010000116.1 GCA_031275145.1 Prevotellaceae bacterium
AACCGGCTTCTCCGGTTTTCTATTCATTATTGGTTACAAAATTAGCACGAAAAATTTATTTCGCTTTATTACATATTGCTCTCTTTTTATGACGATTTGTTTTCTCGCCGAATTGCTGATGCCACCCCTGTTTCAGTACTATTACTTTTTCTTCCATTTTACTTTCAGTTTATTCTTTAACTTTCCGCTCCTCTCCGAGCTTCTTTATTTTTAAAAATCTTTTGTACATCTTTTATCTTTTTTCCTTTTTTTATCATTTCAAATATTCTTTATAATTTTACGCCGATTTTACAGACGTAAAACGGCACAAAGATATACAAGATTTTTCGCTTATAAAAATTTTTATGCAAGAAAATTCACTTATAAAGAAAAATATTTTGAAATTCATTGAATATAAAGGCTTTTCAAAATATAAATTTTATCAAAAAACAGGTATCACTCGCGGTATTTTAGACCAAAATAATGGAATGAGCGAAGAAAATACAGCGAAATTTCTCACCTATTTCCCGGAAATTGATGCTAATTGGTTAGTAACGGGTGAAGGCGAAATGTTAAAAAAAGACATAGAAATGGAAGATAATAAAGAAATGGAAGAGCCTGTAATGGTTTCGGATATCGGCAAGGGGATACCTTATGTGACGCCTCAAGCCGTTGCAGGCTTTGGAAGTGACGACTTTTCAATATCCGAACAGGATGTTAAGGATTACTATACTATACCTATGTTCAAACACTATCATATAGATTTTATGATAGATGTACGAGGCAGCAGTATGGTGCCAAAATATAATAGCGGAGACGTTATAGCCTGCACAATTATAAATGAACGTACATTTATCCAGTGGAATAAATGTCATGTAATAGCCACACGCGAGCAGGGTATAATTGTAAAACGGTTGCGTCCGTCGGAAAAGGATGGCTACCTTACAGCTGTTTCGGACAATAAAGAATATCCGCCATTTGATGTTCCCGTTTCGGAAATAACAGGGCTTGCGCTGGTTGTGGGCGTAATAAGATTGGACACATAAATAGAATGTATGAAATTAATGTATAATGTATAAAATTTAAAATTTATAAATATGGACTTTAAAGATGTAATAAACCAGTTGGCGGGAAGAACCGCAAAAGTAAAAGACAGTCTCCAGACCGAAGAGGCCACAAAAACCGCCCTGATTATGCCTTTCTTGCAGGCATTGGGATACGATGTGTTTAACCCTTTGGAAGTAGTACCGGAGTATGTTTGCGACATCGGTACCAAAAAAGGAGAAAAAATTGATTATGCCATCCTGAAAGATGGCGAGCCTATTTTGTTGATTGAGTGTAAGCACTGGAACGAGGACTTAGCCCTGCACGACAATCAATTGTTGCGCTATTTTCATGTGTCAAAAGCCAAATTCGGATTATTGACCAATGGAATAAGTTACAGATTCTATACGGACTTGGAAACGGCCAATAAAATGGACGAAAAACCGTTCCTCGAAATCAATATGCTTGATTTAAAAAACAATCAAATTGATGAATTGCGGAAATTTCATAAAACATATTTTGACGTAGAGGCTATATTGAGTTCGGCGAATGAATTAAAATACACGGGAGAGTTGAAGACAATTCTGAATAAAGAATTTTCAACTCCAAGTCCTGAATTTGTTAAACTGTTATCCAAACAGGTATATAATGGAGTTATAACTCCTAAACTCCTAGAACAATTTACCTCGCTGGTAAAAAAGTCTATCGCTAACCTTATTAACGACACTATTTCGGACAGATTGAAAAGTGCAATCGAAATAGATAAAACAGAGGAAAAACAAGAGACAAAGGCCGACACTAAAAAAGAATTACCCGAAGGTGTTGTCTTTATGAATGACGACGGTACAATTGTTACTACGCAAGAGGAAATAGACGGATACAATATTGTCAAAGCCATTTTGTATGAAATCATTGACGTGGAACTAATAACCTACCGGGATGCTCAATCATATTTTGCCATCCTATTTGAGGATAACAACAGAAAGCCAATATGCAGGCTCTATTTTAACTCATCCACGGTAAAATATATCGCTATCTTTGACGAAAATAAACAAGAAACGAAAAATAAAATCAACTCGTTGAAAGATATATACAAGTACACAAATGAGCTTAAATCTATTACGTCGTTTTATATGGAGAGTAAAAAAAATAAATAGGAAAAACGAAACGTCCCTAACAGGCGACAACAGGCAATTGTATGGTAAAATAATGAAAAACAATCAAATATTGGGGTATGTAATCATTGGTTGGATGTAGGATTAGGTCGTTTCGTTTTGCAGTTTTGGGGGCGTTTCGTTTTGCAGTTTTTAATTAACAGAATTTTCCCGGGAACCCTAACAGGGTTTCCAACCCTGTTAGGGTTTTCAGTCAAAAAAATTCAGTCAAAAAATCGTAAATCTAAAATCTAAGATTTAATTACGTTTGCCGGATTTTCGTTACCTGCCTTATACGTTTGCCATATCAGCGTAACCAGCGAAATGGCGGCGGTTACTGTCAGCGCCGCTGCGAACAGCCACCACGATACCGGAGTTTTGTATGCGAAATTCTCCAGATATTTGCTGATGACGAACAGCGCTGCCGGCGTCGCGACGGCGAAAGCGAAGCCCAGCAGGATGAAATACTTTTTCATCAGCAGGCGCAGGATGTCGGTTATCTGAGCGCCGTTAATCTTGCGTATTGCGATTTCCTTACGCCGCTGCCGGATGTCGAACAGCGAGAGCCCGAACAGTCCCAGCATACTGATCACGATAGCGACGCCGGTGAAGACGGTGTATATCATCACAATCTTTTTATCCTCTCTGTAAATCCCCGCTATCCGGTCTTCGATAAACGAGTACGAAAATTCGCCGCCGACAAATTCGTCGTACAGGGTTTTCATAAAACGGATAACATCCTGCCGGTGTCCGGGCGCAAAAGCGGCTGTTACCGGAAGCGTTTCATGTCCCTTCAGGAAATGAAAAACAACCGGTTTCACCTGTTTCGACAAATGTTCGGTATGGAAATCCTTCACAACCCCCACGATACGGTAAGGCGGATTAGTCTTCATTTCGTCGCTACGGTTTGCCGACCACCAGATACGTCTGTGCGGCTGCAACAGTCCTTCGCGGTAGTCCGGGATACCGAAATGCTTGAGCGTACTTTCGTTGACAATAAGATTATACGACTCCCGAGTGTCGGTTTCATTGTCCCACAACCGTCCTTCGAGCAGCTGTATGTCAAACGTTTTGAACCATGTTTCGTCTGCCCATATCAGGCTGGCTGTTTGAAATTCATTGCCGGCGGGAGTTTTAAACTCGAAACCGTTCCCCATGTCGAAGGGGAACTGTCCGAAACTCCAGCGTTCCAGCAATGGCGAGGCATTAAGTTTTTGCCTTAACTTATCGCCCGTTTCTTTGATTTTCTTTATCTCGCTTTCATATTCTTCATCGGACAGGACGAAAGAACTTGCATTCGAAAGTTTCAGAAACGGGACGCTGATGATGTTTTCCGTACGGAATCCGAGGTCTTTGTCGAGCATAAAATACAGCTGTTTTGTAAAAAAGGCAGATACGATAATCAGTCCGGTTGTAATGAAATACTGGAAACAGAGGAAAAAATTCCGCGAAAAAAGAAACCTGTGTTTAATGTTCCCCACCGAACTCAACGACCGTACCGGCGAAAAATACCGGTAACGCAGATACGGCGCAATGCTCACCGCTACCGGAAGCGCCACGGCAAGAACAAGTGCAAGACAGACGTCGAAACCGAAAACCGGATATTGACGGATACCGAATGTATTCTCGACAAAAGGAGACAGCGCCGAGGTAAGCCAGAAAGCAAGGACTAATGCACCGGCTGTCAGCAACATGTTTTCGACTGTCAACTGAACGAAAATCACGCCGCCGCCCGCGCCGAACACTTTTTTCATGCCAAATTCCCTGTTCCGCCGGATCATCATCACCGAATAGATGTTGATATAATTCGCCAGTCCGGTCAGCAGCAGCAGAACTCCCGTCGCTGTCAGGATAAAGATATATGTACGGTTTCCCCGTGAAGACAGTCCGTAACCGCTTATGTTTTTAGCAAAATAGACGTCACGGTAAGGGAAAAGCTGATACCGGAGACTGTGTCCCGATGGGGTCTTGAATATAAATTCGCTGTATTGCCGGTTGATCTCCCGGTAATCGACTTCCGGCGACAGCAGAAACACGCTGTGCGAGACAAGACTGCCCGCTTCGAGCTGCTTGCCGGTAAGCATGTCGAACGAAAGCAGGCTTTTGGTTTCCGGCATACGGACGATTCCGGCAACGGTCAGTATTTTGTTGACGCCGGGATATGAGAGTGTTTTCCCAAGCGGATCTTCCGTTCCGAAGAGTTTTGCTGCAAACGCTTCGGTAAGAAAAGCGTCTTCCGGACGGCGGAGATTTGTCGCCCCCATCACAACCGTATAGTCGAAAATCTGCAAAAACGAACTGTCGATCATCAGCAGCCGGGCGCTGTAGCTTGTATTTCCGACAAGAATGTCATCGCCCGTGAAATTAAATGATGAGTATTTCTCCACACCGGAATGATTGAAAAGATTTCGCTCTTCGGGAAAACCGGCGAATCCAGGCGCTCCCGGACTGTTGGACGATTCTTCCGTCGTGATATAAATCCTGTCCAGCTTCGTGTTGAAACTGTCCACCGTCAGTTCGCTGTGGACATAACGTGCAATAATGACCACGCAGGTCAGGCTTAGCGCAAGCCCTAACAGGTTGATTATCGAATACAGCCTGTACCGTACTAATGTGCGTAATGAATGTTTAAACATGTTCTTTTTCTTTTTATTTATTAGTTATGAGAGAAGAGTTATGAGTTATGAGCGCTGGCGCCAGCCACTCATCTCTCATAACTCATCTCTTTTAATTCTTTGATTTCGCTTTTCACCTCTTTGCCGGTGAAGGCGACTGCCATAAGCATCACTTTGGAATCAAGATACGCCTCGTAATACTTCCGGTCGCAGATTTGTTTCATTGCTTCGTTGATTAATCT
>JAISPE010000135.1 GCA_031275145.1 Prevotellaceae bacterium
ATTCTCACAGCGCCCCTGTCTGCCGAGCTGACCATGCCGGCGTATGCTTTTAACGATTTGGATACTTCGCGTTTCCTGAGAGGCGGAGTAAATGCGTCTTTTCCTCTGTTTTCTTCTTCCGTACGACGCTGTTGCAGTTCCGCATCGGACAGGATTACGTTGATACTGCGGCCGGGGATATCGATTTCGATGATATCGCCGTCACGTACAAGGGCGATATTTCCTCCTGCGGCAGCTTCGGGGGAGATGTGTCCGATTGACAGTCCCGACGTACCGCCGGAGAAACGGCCGTCGGTTATCAGGGCACATTCTTTGCCCAGATGTCTGGATTTGATGTAAGATGTGGGATACAGCATTTCCTGCATACCCGGTCCGCCTTTTGGACCCTCGTAGACAATCACAACCACGTCGCCCTCGACCACTTTGCCGGACAGTATCCCTTCGCAGGCAGCGTCCTGAGAATCGAAAACCCTGGCTTTACCCCTGAAATTAAGAATACTTTCGTCTACTCCGGCAGTTTTGACCACGCAGCCGTCCTGTGCGATATTGCCTTTCAGCACAGCCAGACCGCCGTCTTTGCTGTAAGCATGTTCCAGATCCCGGATACATCCTGCCGTTCTGTCGCTGTCGAAGCTGTCGAAATAGGAAAACTGCGTTCCCATAGTGAGATTGAATTTCCCTGCGGGAGACGATTTATACCTTTTAATATACTCCTGTCTGGCCGTATCTTCGTTGATACCGTACAGCTCGACAGCTTCTTTCAGTGTCAGACCGTCGACACGTTTTGCGGATACGTCTACCAGACCGCCTTTCGCAAGTTCCGACATGATGGAAATGATTCCTCCGGCGCGATTAACATCCTGAACATAATATCTGTTCGTGTTCGGAGCGACCTTGCACAGGCAGGGAGTTTTCCGCGACAGGGCGTCGATATCGTCCATTGTAAAATCCACTCCCGCCTCCTGAGCGACAGCCAGAAGATGCAGAACGGTATTCGTCGAGCCGCCCATTGCGATATCCAGAGTCATGGCATTCAGAAAAGCCTCGCGGGTAGCGATACTTTTCGGCAGAACGGACTCGTCGCCCTCCGAATAATACCGGAAAGCGTTTTGGACAATCAGTTCCGCAGCGTCTTCAAACAGTTTTTTCCTGTTTCGGTGCGTTGCGACGATTGTTCCGTTTCCGGGCAAAGCCAGTCCTATCGCTTCGTTGAGACAGTTCATCGAGTTGGCGGTAAACATTCCCGAACACGAGCCGCAGGTAGGACATGCCGCCTGTTCGATTTTCCGGATCTGTTCGTCGCTGACAAACGAATCCGCCGCCTGCACCATCGCATCAATCAAATCCAAACGTTTACCGTCAAGCATTCCGGCTTCCATCGGGCCGCCCGAAACAAAAATGGCGGGAATATTCAGCCTCATTGCAGCCATCAGCATCCCCGGCGTTACCTTGTCGCAGTTGCTGATGCAGATCATCGCATCGGCACAGTGTGCATTGACCATATATTCCACACTGTCGGCGATCAGGTCTCTCGAAGGCAGCGAATACAGCATCCCGCCGTGTCCCATGGCGATACCGTCGTCGATGGCGACAGTATTAAATTCGGCGGCAAAACAGCCTGCCGATTCTATGATTTGCTTGATTTCCTGACCGATTGTGTGAAGATGAACATGTCCGGGAACAAATTGAGTAAACGAATTGACTATCGCAATAATGGGCTTTCCCGTCTGTTCGCTGTTCATTCCGCTGGCTTTCAGCAATGCTCTTGCTCCGGCCATCCTTCGGCCTTCCGTTATCGTCGAACTCCTTAAAGGTATTTTCATGTTTGACTGATTATTTGTTAATTATATTTTCAAGAGCAGTATCATACAGTTTTTTGAAATCGCTGATAAACCCGAAAGAAGTATCATCTACCCTTATTTCCGATTTGGTGACATGTCCCAAAGTTGAAACCGGCACATTATAGCGGCTTGCAAAATCGATGAAAGCCGCTTCTCTTGAAGCCGATACCGACACGACAACCCTGCTTTGCGATTCTCCGAACAGGAAAGCGTCTGTCCTGATTTCGGCGTCGGAAGTTATATCGAATCCGAAATTTTCGGGCATAGCCGACTCCAGCAGGGCAATGAACAGTCCGCCGTCGGAAACGTCGTGAGCGCTGTGAATAAGATTGTTTTTGATCAAAGCCTGCATCAGTCTCTGCACCTCGAATTCTTCGTCGAGGTCGAACTGCGGGGCAGGCGATTCTTTGATTTTATGATAACTGTAAAGATATTCCGACGAAGCGATGTCGTTATACGAGCGTCCGACAAGATAAATCATATCGCCTTTTTTGCGGAACGACAGTGTGGTCTGATGTTTCTTATCCCGCAAAACTCCCAGCATTCCTATTGTTGGCGTGGGGAATACGGCTTCGGTTTTTCCGGCGATCTCCGACTGGTTGTAGAAACTCACGTTTCCGCCGGTAACGGGCGTATCGAACCTGACACAGGCTTCGCCCATGCCTTTTACTGTTTCGACAAACTGCCAGTATATTTCGGGATTATAGGGATTTCCGAAATTGAGGCAGTTGGTTATGGCGCAGGGCTCGCCTCCCGAACAGACTACGTTGCGTGCCGCTTCCGAAACGGCAATCATAGCGCCGATTCTCGGATTTGCCCTGACATAGCGCGAATTGCAGTCTACGGTCAGTGCAAGGGCTTTCTTCGAGTTTTTTATCGAAATGACAGCCGCATCCGAAGGAACATTTGTACTCATATTGACGGTACGGACCATGGAATCATACTGTTCGTACACCCATCTTTTGGAGGCGATATTCGGATGTCCGGTGAGGAAAAGCGCTATATCTTTAAGATTCGAAGGCTCGGGAATATTGTTTATGTTGAATTTGGCATATTCCCTGATATATGCGGGCTCGGTATATTCCCTGTCATACTGCGGAGCGCCGCCGCCCAAAGCCAGCGACGATGCAGGTACTTCGGCAACAGGTTCGCCGTTGTACAGGAACAGGAGTTTGTCTTCTTCAATGACTTCGCCTATTATGGCACATTCCAGATCCCATTTCTCAAAAATCGCTTCGACGATATGTTCCTTTCCTTTTTCGACGACGGCCAGCATCCGTTCCTGAGATTCGGACAGCAGTATTTCCCACGCTTCCATGTTGTTTTGACGCAGGGGGACTTTGCTTAAATCGATTTTCATCCCGCAGCCGCCGCGTTCGGACATTTCGGAGGTCGAACAGATGATTCCGGCAGCGCCCATATCCTGCATCCCGACCAAAGCTCCGCTGTCGCGCAGTTCGAGAGAGGCTTCCAGCAGCAGTTTTTCCATAAACGGGTCGCCGACCTGAATCGAAGGAATGTCTTCGGCCGATTCTTCGGTGATGTCCGCCGAAGCAAACGTCGTTCCGTGGATACCGTCTTTTCCCGTCAGCGAGCCAATGATATACACCGGATTGCCCACTCCCTTCGCCGTCGCCGAGATAGTGTTGCCGATTTCCACCAGTCCCACCGACATCGCATTGACCAGAGGATTTATCGTGTAACATTCGTCGAAAGCCACTTCGCCCCCGACAACGGGTACGCCGAAACAGTTCCCGTAATCGCCTATTCCTCTCACTACTCCGCGCAGCAACCGTTTATTGTGTTCCACGTCGGGCATTCCGAAACGCAGCGAGTTCAGTTGTGCAATCGGTCGCGCGCCCATGGTGAAGATGTCGCGGTTAATTCCTCCGACGCCCGTCGCCGCACCCTGATACGGCTCTACGGCGCAGGGATGATTGTGCGATTCGATCTTGAAAGCGCAGGCAATGCCGTCGCCGAGGTTTACCAGACCGGCATTTTCGCTTCCCGCTTCCGCCAGAAGATATTCTCCCGTTCGCGGCAGGGTTTTCAACCATTTGATGGAGTTTTTGTAAGAAGCATGTTCCGACCACATTGCAGAATATATGTTTAACTCCGTAAAGTTAGGCATCCGCCCCAAAATCTCTCTTATAGAATCAAGTTCTTCCGGTAAAATACCAAGCTCTTTAGCTGTTTCGTAATTGACTGTTTGCATATTGTACTATTTTTGATGCACAAAGATAAATATTTTGTTCGGATAATATTAAAAAGATTAAAAAGGTGTTGTGGATCAGGGTCTGCGGTATTCAAAAAAAATGTTTTTCGGGATTCGAAACAGTCGTTTTTCGGGATTTTTCGCCTGCGCAGGAATACCGCAATTATTTTTTATTTACCGCAAAGACACGATGGACAGTAGAGTAGAGCGGGGAGACTTTACATGAGGTCTCCCCTACCCCCCGTCAAACCGTACGTGCAGTTTTCCCGCATACGGCTTTCGTGCACTAATTCGCCGGAAGCATTCAGAATTGAGTCGGCGGCCTGTATTTCAGTACGTCTACCAATCCGTATTTACTGATTAATATTTCGTATGCCTGCTGTGTCCCTACTCGGGTACTTCTACATTTGGCAAGGCATTCGAGCGCACCAAAATATAAAAAGTACGAATTACGTAGACTGCGTAATTCGTACTTTTCAATTGAAAAGAGTCGCGCTATTTGGCTTTATTTACGATATATTCCTGATTCAGACCTTTCAGTATTTCGGAAGATATATCCATTGACGGATTTCCCACTATTATTGTTGCAGCATTGAGGATCAGAGAATATTTTTTGTCCACATTATATTTCTCTACATACCGGTATATTGCATCAACGATTTTTCTGCTCATTACGGCTTCTTCTTCCGCAAGTTCTTTCATTATTTTTTGACTTTCCGCATTCAGTTCGCTTTCGCGTTGCTGCAATTGCTGACTCTGTGTTTCCGCTTCCGACTGAGTCAACAGCATCTTATTGTATTTGTCCTGGAAAAGTTTTATATCAGCCTGTAAAGTGTTTACTTTTGACTGAAATTCCGTTTCTTTCTTTTTAGCTTTCTGCTCAAATTCCCGCTTTAAGTCATGATAATAGTCATATCGTTGAAAGACTGAATCAACACTGATATAGGCAATATCCGAGATTTTTGTATCGACCGTCTGCTGTCCGGTTGAAGTTTGTTGAGTATTACCGTTTTTATCTTCTGTGGTGTTAGCGTTTCCGCAGGCAAAAAACAAAAGCATTATTGCTAAAAATTCAGGTAACCAAAGAACTGTAATATTTTTTTTCATACAATGATAATATAAATGTTTATAAATAATTTCAATTATTTCGCAAAAGTAATATAATTTTATTAAACGGCAAGAATTTCTTTTTCTTTCTTATCCAAAACAGAGTCTATTGTTTTATTATAACTGTCCACTAACTTCTGTATATCGGCTTCAAAATCCTTGGCCAAATCTTCCGAAAGTCCTTCTTTCTGTAATTTTTTGATAGCTTCTATTGCGTCTCTTCGGGCATTGCGTATACTTACGCGAGCATTTTCTCCCTCGTGTTTAGCCTGTTTCACCAGATCTTTCCTTCTTTCCTCGGTCAAAGGCGGGATATTGATACGTATGGTTTCTCCGTTATTTTGCGGCATGAAACCGAGATTTGCCTGCATGATAGCCTTTTCTATCGGTTGAATCATGCTTTTTTCCCACGGTTGAATAAGAACGGTTCTTGCGTCCGGCGATGTTATGCTTGATATTTGAGGCAGAGGCGTCTGTGAGCCGTAATAATCAACCGTCACCTGATTAAAAAGCGCCGGATTAGCCTTTCCCGCACGTATTCCCAACAGGGTTGTATTCAAGTGTTCAATGCTTTTTTGTATTTTACTGTCTGTCGATTGAACGATTTCTTTAGCTTGAGTTGCATCCATAGTAATTTATTTTTATTTCTTAATACTAATTTTATTCTATAACTGTTCCGACGATCTCTCCCGTCACGATTTTTTTAAGATTACCGGGAGTATTCATGTCAAAAACCAATATTGGCAACGAATTTTCCCTGCATAGCGTAAATGCTGTCAAATCCATAATTTTAAGACCCTTATCGTATGCTTCGGCAAAACTGAGACTGCTGTATTTCGTTGCATCCGGATCTTTTTCGGGGTCGGCGGTATATACTCCGTCGACACGTGTTCCTTTAAGCAGGACGTTGGTTTTCAGTTCTACTCCTCGCAATGCGGCAGCCGAATCGGTCGTAAAAAACGGATTTCCCGTGCCTCCCGCGATTATAACTGTATAGCCTGCTTCCATATATTCTATGGCTTTCGAGCTTGAATAATGTTCCCCGATGGGACTCATACATATTGATGTGAGGACTTTAGCCCTTATTCCGGCATTTTCCAGAGCCGACTGGATTGCAAGACTGTTTATCACGGTAGCAAGCATTCCCATATTATCTCCTTTGATTCGGTCGAAACCTTTGCCTGCACCGCTTATTCCCCTGAAAATGTTTCCTCCGCCGATGACTATCGCCACCTGAACGCCTGCTTTAATTATTGAAGCAATGTCTGAAGAATATTGCGACAAAACATCCGAAGATATTCCGTAATTACCGTTTCCCGTAAGGGATTCCCCGCTCAATTTTAACAATACTCTCTGATACTTAATTACATTCATCGCTTTACCATAAAATATTTAATTCGCAAAAGTAAAAAACTTTGTACAAATATGCAAATATGGACAAATGCGCATCTCAAAATAAGATTTAGCCTGTTCCCTTTTTTTATATAATTTTGCATCCTGAAATTAATTATAAATGTATAAAATATTAACAAGATGAATAATAAGTCTTACTCAACGGTAAAAAACATAGTGTTCGGTGTTTCCGTTGCATGTTTAAGTTTCCTGTTTGCGTTCATGATTCCGTCCGCGCCGCAGACGAATGTTTCCGTAACGGAACTGAGATGCGAATATTTAGTCAATCCGCTTGGGATAGACCTTGCACAGCCGCGCCTGTCGTGGAAAATAGAAGCCGGCAGCGAAATTAAAGATCTGCGACA
>JAISPE010000192.1 GCA_031275145.1 Prevotellaceae bacterium
CGAACATTAATACATTCGGCAAAGTTTTTTTTGATTATATTTGCATCCGTAAATTAAAAATTCGACGATATAAAAATAATTAAAAGTTTGAGACCAAAAGTATAATGCAACAGGATAATTTAGTGATAGTAGAATCTCCGGCGAAAGCCAAAACGATAGAGAAGTTTTTAGGTGACAAATATCTCGTAAAATCAAGCTATGGCCATATAAGAGATTTGGTTAAGAAAGGATTGGGAGTTGATATAGCGAACAGGTATAAACCCGAATATGTGATATCGGATGATAAGCACGGAGTTGTAAAAGAGCTGAAACAGTTCAGTAAAGAAGCAAAATTCGTTTGGCTGGCGTCCGATGAAGACCGCGAAGGAGAGGCTATTGCATGGCATTTGCAGGAAACTTTGGGACTGGATAAAAACAAGACCAGAAGAATTGTTTTTCACGAAATAACAAAAAACGCTATTCAGAATGCCATAAAAAATCCGAGAGATATTGACATCAATTTAGTTGATGCACAGCAGGCGCGCAGAGTACTGGACCGGCTGGTAGGGTTTGAAGTATCGCCGATTTTATGGAAAAAGGTGAAACCCTCGCTTTCGGCGGGAAGAGTTCAATCTGTCGCCGTACGGCTGATAGTCGAAAGAGAACGGGAAATAATAGGATTTAATCCGGAATCGTACTATCGGGTTTCCGCAATATTCAATCCCGATTCTCCGGACAGTAAATTTTCGCTGAAATCAGAGTTAAACGTCAAGTTTAAAACACTTAAAGAAACGGAAGACTTCTTAAACCATTGCAAGTCGGCAGAATTTTCGATATCGGGAATAGAGAAGAAACCGGCGAAAAAATCGCCTTCTCCCCCTTTCACAACCTCAACATTACAGCAGGAAGCATCAAGAAAATTCGGCTTCTCCGTCGGGCAGACCATGACCATCGCACAGCATCTGTATGAAGCGGGAAAGATAACATACATGAGAACAGACTCCACTAATCTGTCGACATTAGCTATCGAGGCGGCAAAAAATACAATCACAAGCCTTTATGGAGCGACATACTCCAAGACGCGGCAATACAAAACAAAATCGAAAGGAGCGCAGGAAGCCCACGAAGCCATACGTCCCACCGAGCTGGAAAATGCGACCGTCAGCGGAACAGCCCAGGAGAAAAAACTGTACGAATTAATCTGGAAACGTACCATAGCTTCCCAAATGAGCGACGCCTCTCTGGAAAGAACAGTCGTCACAATATCCATATCGAACAGCAATTACAAATTTCAAGCCGTAGGGGAAGTTTTACTGTTCGACGGATTCCTTAAAGTATATATCGAATCAAGCGACGACGAAACGGAAGACGACAATTCCAAAGACCTTATACCTCCATTGAAAGAGAATCAAAAATTGATTTATAACGGGATAGAAGCGACAGAGCGTTTCACTCAGCATCCGGCGAGATACTCCGAAGCCAGCCTGGTGAAAAAAATGGAAGAACTGGGAATCGGCCGTCCTTCGACTTATGCGCCAACTATTTCAACCATAATCCGGCGCGGGTATGTAACAAAAGAAGACCGTCCCGGAGAACAGAGAGAATATCTGAAAATATCCCTGAAAAAAGGCGTAATAAAAAAAGATAAAAAACAGGAAACGGCGGGAACGGAAAAATCAAAACTTTTCCCAAGCGATATTGGCATGTTAGTCAAT
The DNA here is from genome assembly GCA_031275145.1 of Prevotellaceae bacterium. Taxonomy (GTDB): domain Bacteria; phylum Bacteroidota; class Bacteroidia; order Bacteroidales; family UBA932; genus JAIRLF01. Next base: position 1,695 of record JAISPE010000192.1, read on the forward strand.
GATTTTTTAATGGAAAATTTCAATAATGTCATTGATTATAATTTCACCGCCAATGTTGAAGAGCAGTTCGACGAAATCGCATCGGGAGAACTTGAATGGACAAAGATGATAGATAAATTCTACAAACCTTTCCATGAAGACGTGGAAAAATCAAAAGACATTTCACGTCCGACGGCTTCCGAAAGGGTGCTCGGCACTGACCCTAAAACGGGAAAGCCGGTTTCGGTCAGAATAGCCCGTTTCGGTCCCGTTGCCCAGCTCGGCGTCGCCGACGAAGAACAGCCTGCAAACAAGCCCGTATATGCAAGTCTGAAAAAGGGACAGCTGATAGAGAGCATCTCGCTGGAAGAAGCGCTGAAACTTTTTGATTTGCCCCGCAATATCGGTCAGTATGAGGGTGAAGATCTGGTTGTGGGCGTCGGAAAATTCGGTCCTTATGTCCGGTTTGGAAAAACGTTCGTATCTCTCGGCAAAAACGACGATCCATATATCGTAACAAAAGAAAGGGCAATCGAACTTATTGAAGAAAAAAGATTAAAGGAAAAAGAGAAAACGATAAAAGATTTTGGAGATATTAAAGTTTTGAACGGACGTTTTGGTCCTTATATTTTCTATAAAGGAAATAACTATAAACTTCCGAAAGATGAAAATAAAGATGCTCTGACAAAAGAAAAATGTGAAGAGTTGATTCAAAAACAGGGAATTAAACCCGAAAAGACGGGTAAAACAGGAAAATCTGCCACAGCAGCAGCTAAAAAAGTCAGTCCGGTTAAAAAAACAAAAAAATAGATTATTTGTAATAGTAATATATAATATAAAGGTATGAGTAATATTTTTGAAATAATTGACCGCGTAGATCCTCTGTCATTGCGGGGAATGCAGCGACGAAACAATCCAGAAAGTCGTGTATATCTGGATTGCTTCGTCGCTGTGCTCCCCACAATGACGATGAGGTGGGAAAAAACTTATCACAAGGATACTGCAAAAAGCGTCACTGCGAATACCCGTTTCGTACCGCAACTGAAAAGGCGTGATGACGCTTGTCGGAAGACTGGTACAAAAAGTGTCGTGCAACAGGTTTCACGACTGTCTGGAAGTCCGAAGGACTTCAATGTGAATAACCCCGAGCAAACGAAGTGCAGCTCGGGGACAGCAACCGTCTCAACTCCGAAGAAGTTGAACTGCTTCGCAGTTCTGATGATGAGGGCGACAGTACCCCGAGCTGCGCCTGTCGGCTTGCTCGGGGTTATTGGCTACGCCGAACTGAAGTTTCATATTTAACACTTTCGGTGTTAGAGGAAGAGCCTGTTAATATATTATCTTTGCAGAAAACTCACAATTCTCACCGTTTGATGTTTAACTCACATTTATTCCCAAAACAGGTTTGGAATTTCTTTCGTCCCGTTCAACCTTGCCGTCTCTCAGGCGCACAATTCTGCGTGCGTACAATGCAATTTCTTCTTCGTGAGTAACAACGATTATAGTATTTCCCCTGGAATAAATTTCCTCGAAGAGGTGCATAATATCGGTTGAAGTTTTGGAGTCAAGATTTCCAGTCGGCTCATCGGCCAATATTATGGACGGATTGTTTACGATTGCTCTTGCGATGGATACACGTTGTCGCTGTCCTCCGGATAATTCGTTTGGCTTATGATCTTTACGGTTTTCCAGATCCACATTTACCAGAGCCTGCAGGCCGCGTTCCACTCTTTCGTGTTTCTGTATACCGGCATAAATCAGCGGCAGACAGACATTTTCGAGGGAAGAATAACGGGGGAGAAGATTAAACGTCTGAAATACAAATCCTATTTCCTTGTTTCTCACTTCCGCCAGCGCATTGTCTTCCATCTGGCTGACATCCGTCTGATTGAGAATATATTTACCTGCGGTAGGAGTATCCAGACATCCGAGCATATTCATCAAAGTAGATTTTCCCGAGCCGGAGGGACCCATAATAGCGACATATTCATTGCGTTCTATTGACAGCGAAACCCCGTCCAAAGCCCTGACTTCCTGACTGCCTACCTGATAAATCTTGCTGATGTTTTCGATCTCGATAATATTCGTCATTTATTTTAAGGGTATTAATTCCACCGTCTTATAAAAAATTTCCGCATATTCCAGTTGCAGGAGAATTTTACCCTCGGTGACGCTGAGATTTCCGGCATGATTAACCAGATGGCCGTTCACATAATGTTCGGATTTGTTGTCGATACAGATAACTTCGATCGTATTCCATTCTTTCCCCGGATTTTCGTAGTTGGCAGTACGGATGATACGGTTCTGCTCTCTCCGGTTGGGCGACTCGACCGTAGCTCCGCCAACGCACCAGTAATCGCCGCAATCTTCTTCCTGAATCTGACATTCAATCGATTTCGGCCATACTTCATCTTTTGCCGTTACGGGAAAATGATAAAGAATACCGCTGTCGCGCCGCTGCTCCTGACGCGGAGGATATCTTTTTTCGCCCCAGCGGAAAACTACCCGCAAATAATAATTTTTGTACGATTCGTTGGTACAGATATATCCCAGACTTTCACCGGCCAGATGAATAAGCCCGTTTTCGACCCTGAACGCTTTTTCGACATCATTATCGATACCGTATTTCGAATAGATATACCATCCGTCCAGGTTTTTACCGTTAAACAGGGATGTGACTTTCACCTTGTCACCCTTCAATTTTGTAAACAAAGCTTTATCCTTGTGTCCTTTCAAAATTTCGGGAACAGGGATTTTTTTTGCATCAACATTTGCACTTGCAAATAAACAGACACACAGTGTCGATAAAATAAACTTGAAATTCATGTCAATAATACATTTTTAGTTAATATTCATTAAATAATCATGACGCAAAAATAACATTTTATTTTAACATGAACAGCAAGTAAATAATTTATGATTAATTTTGGCGCGGCAAAAGTCCGGTTGGATTTGATGTATATTGAATTTAATCAGTCTGTTATTTTTTAAATATGGAAAAATTATTATCAGAGATAAATGTGCCGGAAGACCTTCGCAAACTGAAGGTCGAACAGCTGGAACAGTTATCTTCCGAGCTCAGGGATTTTATTATTGATAAATGTTCGGAAAATCCCGGGCATTTCGGCGCAAGTCTGGGAACTGTCGAACTCACTGTCGCTATTCATTATGTATTCGACACCCCGTACGACAAACTTATCTGGGACGTAGGACATCAGGCGTATGCCCATAAAATACTCACGGGCAGGAAAAACACATTCGATACAAACAGAAAATATAACGGATTGAGCGGTTTCCCGAAAATCAGGGAAAGCGAGTACGACGCTTTTGGTGCGGGACATGCTTCGACGTCTATTTCAGCGGGTTTGGGTATGGCTGTTGCTGCGCGTCTGAACGGCGAAGACCGGAAAGTCATTGCAGTAATAGGCGACGGTTCGTTTTCGGGCGGAATGGCGTTTGAAGGGCTTAATAACGCCGGCTGGCAAAATGCCGATATGCTCGTAATACTCAATGATAACAATATTGCAATAGACCCCAATGTCGGCGCTTTGAAGAAATATTTCACGAATATTACCCTGTCGGGAAAATACAACAGGTTGAAGAGAGATATCTGGAATCGCTTGGGCGAAAGCTGGCCACGGTTGATACTTAAATGGTTGGGCAATACTGTGAAATCGGCGATATTCTCGGAAGGAAATCTGTTCGAATCGCTGGGATTCCGGTATTTTGGCCCCATCAACGGGCATGATATAAATACGCTTGTCAAAACCCTTTCGCGTCTCAAAACGATCAAAGGCGCTAAACTGCTGCATGTCATCACTAAAAAAGGAAAGGGATACAGGCCTGCCGAAGAAAATCAGACCGAATGGCATGCGCCGGGTACATTCGATAAAAATACGGGGAAAAAATTGAGCGCCGTTGTTGTCGATCCGTCGAAACCGGCCAAATATCAGGATGTTTTCGGAGAAACAATAGTCGAACTTGCCAAAATGAATCCGAAAATTCTGGGAATCACTCCGGCAATGGCCACAGGATGTTCGCTGAACATAATGATGCAGCATTTTCCCGACAGGGTTTTCGATGTGGGGATAGCTGAGGCTCACGCCGTAACATTCTCCGCCGGACTTGCGGTGGCAGGATACATGCCGTTTTGCAACATCTATTCTTCATTTATGCAAAGAGCTTTCGATTCTGTGATTCACGATGTCGCCTTACAGAATCTGAATGTCGTATTCTGTTTGGACAGGGGCGGGATTGTCGGCGAGGACGGGCCTACTCATCATGGAGTCTTCGATTTGGCGTATTTCCGGCTGATTCCGAATATGACGGTTTCAGCGCCAATGAACGAGCCGGAACTCAGAAACATGATGTACACTGCACAGGCTATGGCTGCCGGTCCTTTCTCTATCCGGTATCCCCGCGGGAACGGAGTTACACCAAACTGGAGAGTTCCTTTCGAAACAGTTCCGGTTGGCAAAGGACGTATATTGAAGGAAGGCAGCGATATCGCCATATTGAGCATAGGACATCCGGGAAATTTTGCTGTCAAGGCCGTCGAAAGAGCGGAAAAAGACGGCATTAGCGTGATGCACTGTGATATGAGATTCATAAAACCCATTGACGAAGATATTTTGCATATTGTAGGGAAAAAATTCAAACACATTATCACAGTGGAAGACGGTACTGTCGTGGGAGGAATGGGCAGCGCTGTAGTCGATTTTTTTGCAACGCACGGTTATGATTGCAGCGTGAAAATGCTGGGCGTTCCCGATAAATTCATACAGCAGGGTACAGTTCAGGAGCTTCAGGCAAAATGCGGTTTTGACGCCGAAGGTATATACAATGCTGTTTTAAGTTTAGTGCATCATGCTTAAAATGACCTGGAAGCAGATTATTGAAGATTATATGGTGTATTTAACGCTTGAGAAATCCCTCTCGCCTGCATCGATAGAAGCATACGGTTATGATTTGAAAAAATTGAAGGAATATATGGAAAACTGTTCCATTGATCCCGAAAACGTTACTTTGGAAGATTTGGAAACTTTTTTAGCCGGTATATACGACAAAGGACTTGTCCGGACTTCTCAGGCGCGTATATTGAGCGGAATAAGAGGGTTTTTCAAATATATGCAAATGGAAAACCTGATAAAAGCGTCTCCTACGGAATTGCTCGAAAATCCTAACCCTCAACGAAAATTGCCGAACATTCTCTCGGCAGAAGAAATCGACAGGATAATCAACGGAATAGATGTAAGTGTTGCCGGAGGTCATCGAAACAGGGCTATCATTGAGGTACTGTATGGTTGCGGGTTACGGGTTACAGAACTGGTTTCCCTGTTGATTTCGTGCTATTTTCCCAAAAAGGGTTTTATCAGGGTAATCGGCAAGGGCAATAAGGAACGGCTGGTACCGATAGGCGCTCAGGCAATAAACGCGATAAATATCTACCTGAAACAGAGAAATGAAATCAACGTCAAAAAGGGAAACGAAGATATTCTTTTTCTCAACAACAGAGGAACTAAATTAACTCGTGTGATGATACTTATTATGGTAAAACAGGCAGCCTTGGAGGCGGGTATCGAAAAAAACATAAGTCCGCATACTTTCCGCCATTCTTTTGCCACTCATCTGGTCGAGGGAGGCGCCGACCTGAGAGCCGTACAGGAAATGCTTGGTCACGAAACTATCGTTACTACCGAAATATATACCCACCTCGACCAAAAATATCTCAGAGAAATAATCCGGCTGCATCCGAGAAATGTCTGAACTGTGATTTCTCGCGATTCTACATGTCCTGCCTTTCAGGCGGAAGAGGGTTGGTGGTATCCGTCCGCGGGTCGCGACCTGCAGTTATGAAAATTACGTCCTTTCAGGACGTTCCGACAAGCGTCATTACGCTTTCAGTTTCGTTACGAAACGGTTATTCGCAATGACAAGCACGAAACAGTTGTCCGTTACCTCGTCCGAGGAAACGAAAGAGGTGATATTGGAAGATATATTTACTCCGTTTATCGTAAAAAAAGGCTTTTTCGTCGATTTTTTCGGGCGCACAGTGACATGTATATATACTTTTGTCGAAAGTTATTAATATCAATGGAAGTAAAACAAACGATTGTGGCAGACGGAGATTTCAAATTAATGAAAAAGAAAGTAACATGTTTGATAATAATGATTTTATCTGTATGGAGTATGCCGGTTCAGGCACAGTATTCGACAACATTTTTGCATACGGATTCGATAAAAATACAGCGCAGTGCAAAAAAGAATTACTGGCGTCCGGCAGTAGAAATCATCGGACTGAATACCGGTATCTGGGCTTTCGACCGTTATGTGCTGAATGAAGACTGGGCTCGAATATCGGCAAGTTCGATAAAACGCAATATGAAACAGAAATTTATTTGGGATAATGATATGTTTGCCACCAATCTCTTTGCTCATCCCTATCATGGAGGACTGTATTTTAACGCGGCACGGTCGAACGGTCTGAGTTTCTGGCAATCCGTTCCCCTTACTTTCGGAGGCAGTTATATGTGGGAACTGATTTTCGAAAAACAGCCGCCTTCTTTAAACGACATCATAGCGACACCCATAGGCGGCGTTGCTATGGGCGAAATTACACATCGCTTTTCACGACTGTTTTTGGACGACAGCAAAAGAGGATGGGAACGTTTGGGACGCGAATTTGTTGCGGGAATTATCTCGCCGGTGGATTTACTGAACAGGATTTTGTCTGGCAAAGCGTGGAAATATCATTCGCCCGACAATGACGGCTATACAGATTTAAGCCCTCTCTTTCAAATCCGTTTTTCCGTTGCCAACCGTTTTATGTCCGATTTATATGAAAATAAAAGTATATTTAACATGAGTATCAGCGCCGAAACGGTTTATGGGGAGATATTTACCGGCGAGCCGCACAGTCCGTACGATTATTTTAAAAGCGAAATAAATGCAAATCCGCTTGGAAAGCAACCGCTTTTGTCGGATGTAAGCATAATCGGGCTGATATGGGGCAGGGAATGGAACAGAAACGGAGCTAACTGGATGGCTGGCATTTTTCAGCATTTCGATTACTACGATTCCAATCCGGTAGTTGAAGGAAGTAAAAGACCATACGAATTTGCCGAAACCGCCTCTTTCGGCGGGGGATTGATTTATGCAAATCAACGCAATAACCGTCTGTCCAACTTCAAGGGGGAACTGTTTGCCAATCTCGTTTTGCTTGGCGCAAGCGAATCGGACTACTGCGTTCTCGACAAACGCAATTACAATTTAGGTAACGGCTACAGTTTTAAATTCAACGGAATGTTTTCGTTCGGGAAAAAATTCGATATCGCTTTCGGATTCAAACATTATCACATTTTCACGTCCATAGGTTACGGCTCTGTCGAAGCCGAAATGAACGGCTTACCCGAAGACTCCGAAATTGATTATGCCAATGTGCAGGGTAATAAAGGCCGTGCCCTCCTCGACAAAATTCATATAGATACAGGATTTCAGCTGTCAAAACGCATCCGAATC
>JAISPE010000268.1 GCA_031275145.1 Prevotellaceae bacterium
GCTCCGCCAAACTGTCCGTGAAAGAGCTGTATTCCCGACAGTCCCGCTTCGGCAATAGCTTCCAGATCCGCCGTAATGCCTTTGGCGGCTACGTTTCCGCCGATGAAGTGAAACCATGTCTCCGGATGACAGACCTGTGGCGGAGACTGAAACGCTTCCGCATCGGACTTCCCGAAAGGACGGTTCAACCCGTCGAGAGAGGGCGCAAAAGGCGTTTGCGCATGTACATGCACAATGATCAGATGTAAACTGACTATACAAATGTATTTTAATCCTATCATGTTATATTAATTATGTATATTTTTCAAATACTGTTTTCCGTTATTCATTTTCTTTGATCGTAAGGACTGTTTCAGTGCATTTCAAACTGCCGTTTTGCCAAAACGGTAAATAATGGAATGTGACAGTTTTTTCATACTTTTCAAATATACAGCGCCGGGACAAAGGGAGACACCGTTTGCCCGTTCGATGCCTAATCCGTCGGCATGTACTTTACTGTTTCCGCTTTTCAATCCAGTCGGTGATCACCCTGTCTGTGGGCAGAGTTTTAGGCTCTACTGTCCCGACCCAGTTACCGTTTTCGTCGATCATGAACTTCTGGAAATTCCATGTTACCTCGGCGTCTGACTTGCCGTTTTCGCTCCCGGTTGTCAACCATTTGTATACGGGGGCAATACTGTCGCCCTTTACGGATATTTTAGACATTACCGGAAATGTTACGCCGTAGTTTGAGGTGCAAAACTCTTTGATTTCTTCGTTTGTACCCGGTTCCTGCTCTCTGAAATTGTTGGCAGGAAAACCGATGACGGTGAAATTCCCTTTCCCGTATTTGTCATACAGCTCTTGAAGTTGCTTATACTGGGGAGTTAACCCGCATTTTGAGGCAACGTTTACCACGAGTACCTTTTTGCCTTTCAGTTTTGAGAGAGGAAATTCTTTGCCGTCAATTGTCTGAACGGTGAAATCGTGGAAATTTCTCTTTTGTGCCGAAGCATAATTATATGCCAGCGATGCGACAATAAAAAATGTTATTACTTTTATAAAAAACGAAACTCTAATCATAATAAAATACTTTATTTTTTGACAAAATTAACAGAATTTGCATTATTAACAGATTGCCGGCTACTGTTTATCTCCGCGGGAGATCGAGCCTGCTGTTCTGATAATCCGTCCCTCGCCTGTTATTCCTTCGATAATCACGGAATATTTAGAGTTGGAATCGGCAGTATAGAAATCAAATTCGGCGTTTCCTTCCGAAATTTTGACGTTCGGTTTCCAGAAAATCGTTGTACGTCTGTCGATGCCTGTCATTTGGTCATCGGGTTCATACTTCGGAGAATAAAATTCGACGTCTTTACGGTAACCCTTGGGCCTTACAATTTTAATATTGAATTTAGCTCCCTTTTTCGGAGTGATATCGCCTCTTTTTGTAGTGAGAATGATTGCACCTCCGGCGCCTTTTGAGCCGAGAACGGCAGCTTCCGCGCCTTTCAGCACTTCGATGCTTTCCACATCCATAATATTAATATCTCTTAAATCGACGTCTTCCCAAATCACATCGTCAATGATTATTACGGGCGGAGTGGACGAGCCGCGGATAGAAATTTTATCGCCGACAACCATAACCCCTCCTACAAGCATAAGCGCCTGGTACAGGTCCGTATACCGTTCAAATTTATCGGAAGTTATGAAAGTACTCATCATCGAAGAATATGTCGAACTTCTTTGCGGTTCGTTTACTTTTTGCCCTGTTATCGTTACCGTTTCCAGAACAGTAGCGCGGATACCGTTTTCATCGGTATATTTCAGGTCTGATTTTTCGATATATCGCAGAAGCATACTGTCGGGTTGAAAATCAGGTACGGCAAACTGTTTTACTTCCGGAAAAGTTTCCTTGTCGATAAGGAGTTCCACATAGCTCTTTCCCTTTTTACTCAAAGCCTGTACGATATACGTCGTGCTGTCGGGAAATTCAAATCCGTTGAAATAGAACCGGCCGTTTTCGTCGGACACTGACACGTCCGCATAGCTTGCGTTAAGCGAGAAAATCGATACCGAATTGTCCGCATTGACTTTACTTCCCAAAACCCGTTTCACTGTTCCCGAAATTTCCTGACCTGCTTCCATATAATGCACCGGTTTGTCGAACGAATCCTTCAAAACGGCCGGGACATTGTATCTTTTCCAGCCCTGAGTGAGCAGCAGTGCGTCTATACTTGCTATACTTTTAAGATAATGCTCCGGAGATTCGATATATCCGACAATGTCCGAACACAATAGCAGGCTTGAAACGATTGTAAAAGTACTGTCGGGTAAAATATCCCTGTTGTCGGTAACCGACACCGAAAAATCGCCTTCAAGCGGATTGTTGTTCGCGTCGGTAACACGAACTTTTGCCGAAACACGTTCCCGCTTTTTGTAATCCGGTTTATCTGTCGATATCTCGGCTTTTGCAAGCTCGTTTTCGTTGAAACAGAAAACCAGACGTTCACTTAACGGATTCATATCACCGTCAAGAAGAAGTATTTGAGTGATGCCCGACGGGAACATTGCCTTGTCGATGGACAGCGTATTCTGGTCAGTCCATGCGTTTGCATAAACAACCAGTCCTTTAGTATGAATAACCAGATACAAGGGTCTTTCGACATATTTTATTCCTTTTAGAAGCGTAATATACAGTTTGCTTCTGCTCCAGTTTGTTTTCAGAACGCAGGCATCGGGTTTTGTCGCCGGAAGCTGAAACCGTTTTGATTCGCCCGATTTGTTTTTGAATACGGCGTAATACGTTTTTCCTTTTTCGGGAAATATAAGAAAGGATCCCATTCCGGCATGTCCCGACTGTACGGATGTTATCAGATTGTCGTTATTATCAAAGATTTCACCGGTCACATCTTCCGACAGTCCGTTTGTTTTGAGCGCCTTGAAAGCTAATTTGCAGTGTGCACTGTCGATAAGATAGCCGCCTTCGGGGAAAAACGAAACGTCAAAATCCTTTTCGCTTTTGGGAACGGGAATATATTTTTTAAACAGTCTTCCGTTACTTTCAAATTCAACGTAAACAGTTTGCCGTTTGCCGGGAATTGTTTTGAACGAAAACTCTTCCGAAGTTTTGGCGGGTAACTTTTTTTTGTCAATATCAATCTCCTTAATTTTTCCGGTATCGACGCGCATCTTCAGATTTTCCACATCTGCTTCCTGAGATCCGTAACGGTGAAATCCTATTCTCAGCGATCCTCTTTTGTCGTCGATGTCAAATTCCGGGATTATTTTGATGGCCGCCGATTGAGGGTCGGCGATAAATACTTTCTTTTCAAAGAAATAATCCGGACGGTTGCGCATGAAGTTCGTATATGCGCGTATCATGTACATCCCTTCCGGCAGATCTTCCGGCAAGTCGATACTGTTGTGAAACAGACTGTCGACAGGCCGGATTTTGTCTAACCTGACCAGTTCGCCCGCAGGACTTATCAGTTCGACATACACATATCTGCTTGCATACGCAGGCCTGTTTAATACCGCATCAACAAGGTATGCTCTGTACCATATTTGCTCTCCGGCAACGTATGTTGACCTGTCTGTATGGACATGTATTTTCTCCTGTGGAAAAATTTTTATTTGTTGTAACACTTTTTCGCCGGCAAGGTTAATGCCATTATTAATATCCTGGTTAACATCTGTTTTTTGTCCCAAAAGGGTGATCGCGCAAACAGAAAAAACGACTACAAACAATGTTTTCATCAGCTACAATTTTTCGCCAAAGATAGTATATTTTTTTCATACTGTAACTTTTTTTTACCTTTGCGCAGTTTTTTGAATGAAAATATTAAAATGTAAAATACAATGAATAAAGTAAAAATTGGAATTAATGGTTTTGGTCGTATTGGTCGTCTGGTTTTCCGCGCAGCACAGAAAAGAGATGATATTCAGGTTGTAGGAATCAACGATTTGATCAGTGTCGAGTATATGGCATACATGCTGAAATACGACACCGTTCACGGACAGTTTGACGGAACTGTCGAAGTTAAAGACGGTAATCTGGTTGTGAATGGCAATACTATTCGCGTGACCGCCGAAAAAAATCCTGCGGATTTGAAATGGGGCGATGTCGGCGCAGAATATGTTGTTGAATCTACGGGTCTGTTCCTGTCGAAGGATAAAGCCCAGGGTCATATCGATGCCGGAGCCAAATATGTTGTGATGTCGGCGCCCTCGAAAGACGATACGCCCATGTTTGTCTGCGGTGTAAACTTCGATACCTACGAAAAAGGCGTTCAGTTTGTTTCCAACGCTTCATGTACGACGAACTGTTTAGCTCCCATCGCTAAGGTATTGCACGACAAATTCGGTATCGTTGACGGTTTAATGACTACGGTACACGCTACAACGGCTACACAGAAAACCGTTGACGGCCCTTCGGTAAAAGACTGGAGAGGCGGACGGGCTGCTGCGGGTAATATCATCCCCTCGTCGACAGGCGCTGCCAAGGCTGTGGGTAAAGTGCTTCCGGCGCTGAACGGTAAACTGACCGGCATGTCCCTTCGTGTTCCGACTCTGGATGTTTCTGTGGTTGACCTTACGGTAAATCTTGCCAAACCCGCTACTTACGACGAAATAAAGGCTGCAATGAAAGATGCTTCCGAAAAGGAACTGAAAGGCGTTTTAGGATACACCGAAGACGATGTGGTTTCTTCGGACTTCGTCGGCGACCCGCGTACTTCCATTTTCGACGCAAAGGCAGGTATCGCTTTGACAGATAAATTCGTTAAGGTTGTTTCATGGTACGACAACGAATGGGGATACTCTAACAAGGTGCTGGAGCTCGTCGCTCACATGAAAAAAGTAAATGGATAAATAATTTTTTTCTTTAATATATTTATAGTATTAATAAAAAGTGGAGGCTGTTTGGAAACAAACAGCCTTTTTACATGTAAGCGAAGACGCTACGCCGAGCGATTGACAATTTTTACCGCAGAGGCACAAACACTGATTCAACCGTGAATACTTCCGACAAATACATGCACGAAAGCCGTATGCGGGAAAACTGCACGTACGGTTTGATGAGGGGGTAGGGGAGACCTCGTATGAAGTCTCCCCGCTCTACTCTACCAAAACACTTTGCGGTAAAAAATTAACCGCAAAGAGCCGCAAAGAGCGCGTCACGTTTTGAGCGCTAATAACTTGAAGCATATCCTACCGTTGCGATGCTGACTTTGCATGTACAGCTGTTAAGGACAGCCGATGCGCAGGATTCAATCGTCGAGCCGGTTGTCAGGACATCGTCTACCAGCAGAATATGTTCTCCGTCAAATCCGGATTTATCCCTTACATCGAAAATTGACTGAACATTTTCCCAGCGTTCGATAACGTTTTTACGTGTTTGTGTTTGAGTGTATTTTGTCCGTATGAGGTTTTTTTTCTCTACGGGCAGATTCATTATGTTCGAAATGCCGGAAGCAATATATTCGCTTTGATTGTATCCTCTCTGTCTTTCTTTCAGAGGATGCAGAGGGACGGGCACAATCATACTGACATTTTTATACAAAGGAGAATTTCCGAGACAGGCGCCCAGTTCTTCTCCCAGACGCAATCCGATGTTATATTTGCCTTTATACTTCAGTTTATGAATCAGGATACGGTAATCGCTGCCTTTTCGAAAGTAGAACAGGGAACATGCATGTTCAATATTTACCCTGCCCCAGAACAGCTGTTCGACGGTGTTAGCTTCCTTTTCCCAGAATTTAGTGCGTGGCATTTTATAAAGACACGACAGACAGATGTATCTTTCGCCACGTACAAGCGGTGTCCCGCAAACTTCGCAAAGATCGGGGAAAACCAGACTGAACAGACTGTCCCATATTTTTGCCAGCATTACCGGTTTATTTCCTGAAAAATAAAAGATACCGTCTGTTTCAAGTCGGGATGCAGACTGTTTGCGACGGGACATTCTCTGGCGCAGGTTTCGAGTATTTTCACCTCTTTCGCGGAATAGCTGTTGTGAGGGAAAGTGATTTTGACTATGAGTTCCACCACTCTGCGGGGACCCGAGCCCATTACCTTTGTTGTTTCCACAGACGTTCCGTCGATACTGAATCCGTGAGTCTTTGCAGCTATTCCCATGATAGTAAGGATACAGCTTCCCAGCGCCGAAGCCAGCAGATCCGTAGGGGAGAAAAACTCGCCCTTGCCGTGATTGTCTGTGGGAGCGTCCGTAATCAGAATGTTTCCCGATTGCAGATGAGTGATTTCCGTACGTAAATTACCCGGATACACAGTTTTAAATGTTGCCATATTGAATATTTGTTTTAAATTGTTTTATTTATCAGATAACTGTTTCTTTCCGAAGAACTGCGCGAAATCAGTTCGGCCAAAAAGCCGGCGAGGAACAGTTGCGTTCCCAAAATCATCGCAGTTAGAGCGATGTAGAAGTACGGATTGTCCGTAACCAGAATTGCTGATATTCCTTTTGATACGCAGTATATTTTGTATACGCCCAGCCATACTGCCGACACAAGACCGAGGAGAAACATCAGGCTTCCCACAGTCCCGAAAAGATGCATCGGGCTTTTTCTGAATTTGGATATGAACATTATGGTAAGCAGATCCAGATAGCCATGAATGAAGCGGCTAAGTCCGAATTTGGTTGTACCGTACTGTCTTGCGCGATGTTCCACCACTTTTTCCCCGATATTGTAAAATCCCGCCCATTTAGCGATTATGGGGATATATCTGTGCATCTCTCCATAGACTTCGATAGATTTGACGACGTCTTTGCGATAGGCTTTCAATCCGCAGTTCATGTCGTGGAGTTTGACTCCGGAGATTTTACGGGCTGTGGCATTGTATATTTTTGAAGGAATATTTTTTGTCAGCGTATTGTCATAGCGTTTCTTTTTCCAGCCCGAAACCAGATCGTAGTTTTCTTCCCTTATCATTTTGTACAGCTCGGGAATTTCGTCGGGACTGTCCTGCAGGTCGGCATCCATGGTGATAACGACATCGCCCTGTGCGGCCTGAAAACCGCAGTGAAGCGCGGCAGATTTCCCGTAATTGCGTCGAAAACTTATGCCTCTGATATTTTTATTTTTCTCTGCAAGATTTTCTATGACTTCCCACGAAGAATCGCTGCTGCCGTCGTTTACCATTATGATTTCGCAGGAATATCCGTGTTCGGACACTACCCGCTCTATCCATTCGACTAAGTGAGGAATGGATTCCTCCTCATTATATAAAGGTATGACTATTGAAATATCCATATTAATTTTTTTTAGTGAATATCGAAACAATTGCCGATACTGCAAGTCCTGCAAACAGACCGAGAAACAGATATGTGACAACCCATATTACCGGGTTACGAAGAGAATCCATAGACGTTTCCGACGTCGCCAGTCCTTTTGTTTTCATCTTTTCCATAACGGCGTTCAACAGTTCCCTATATTCGGGATACAGCGAAAACATTATATAAAAGAACATTCCAAGAATGATGAAAGCGAATCCCGATACAAGGATTCCAAAAAGTAGAGATCTGCCGTAAGTGATTGTCCCGCCCGAATATTTTTCCCTGTAATGAATTGTTGTGTAAATAATTCCGGCGATATATATGCCCGGCGAAAGTAACGGCACGAGGAAACTTATTAGCTGTGAAGCAATCATGATAAATCCCAGAATAAGACCGTAACCTGCGGCGACTTTCATTATTTTATGCGAATTTTCCATCATATAATCTATTTAAAAATAAACGGCGCAAATGTAGACAAATTTCGGAATCGTAAACTTTTTTTGACAGAAACTTTAGTTCGACGAAGTCAATTAACAGAATTTTCATAATTTACAAATCTGTTAATTCTGAAAATTCTGTCAATTCTGTCAAAAAAAGAAAAAAAGAAATTCTGTCAAAAAAACATACATATTATATAAAGGTATAAATTCAATTGACATGCTTGATAAAGTTATAAAATATTTTCTTGATAACAGACTTGCTGTTATATTATTACTCATACTGCTTGTTGCGTGGGGGATTTCGGTGTCGCCGTT
>JAISPE010000056.1 GCA_031275145.1 Prevotellaceae bacterium
TTATATGGAAATGAAAAAATATTTAAAAAATTCAGGATTTTTTGTAACAGTTATTGTACTGTTAATGAGTATGGCATCGTGTGAAAAGGATAACAATACTCCGGATACCAACAATGATGAAACCTACAAGGCGATTTTGACAGAATATGTTGACGTCGTTGTTATTCCGACGTATAAGGATTTGGCGGAAGCAGCCATTGCTTTTCGCAACGCCGTAAACGCGCTCAACGGCAACAAAGATGCGGCGCACATCGCGACAGCCGCCGATGCATGGATGACAGCGCGTATTCACTGGGAAGCAACCGAAGCATTTCTGTTCGGACCCGTAAGCGAAGATGCATTTGACATAGACGGTCATATTGATTCGTGGCCTCTGGAAATAGAAGCCATTAACGAAGTGCTGGAAAATGATGCGGAAGAACTTACGGGAGAAGCCGCATGGCGGTTAGACGCCGAAATTATCGGTTTTCATACAACCGAATATCTTCTTTTCAGAAACGGACATGCCCGTGAAAGTATTACTGACGCCGAACTGAACTATCTGACTGCGGCAACCGACGCTCTTGTATGGGACTGTGCGCTGGCATGTGTCGCATGGGCAGGCGAAAACAGTGTTTCGACGGCTATTAAAAATGCATTCAACGAAAATACCGATATAAAAGATTTTTATAACGAGAATACCGCCTATCAGAATTTTGGCGACAAGCTCAAAAATGCGACAGGCAATTATGCCGGTTCTTTTGTAGCTGCAATAAACGAAATTTCGGACGGAGCGGCAGACATTGCCGACGAAGTGGGCGCAACAAAAATCGAATCGCCGTACACAACCGGAGCAGTTCTGGAAGTAGAATCGTGGTACAGCTGGCATTCGCTTGATGACTATCAGAATAATATTAAAAGTATTAAAAATGCATATTTCGGCGGCAGAGGATTAAGCGCGCCTAAAACAAATTCGCTTAGCGCTTTTGTGGCAACGAAAAATTCGCAGCTCGATGGTCAAATCAAAGCAAAAATAGATGACTGTATTACGAAAATAGCAGCTATAGGCACAGGAGGTAAATCCTTCTACGAAGTTGTTCGTGACCGAAGTAATAAAGAACAGGTAGATGCAGCCGTGGATGCCTGCGCCGAACTGGGGAATCTTTTTAAACAGATAAACAGTAATATTATAGAATAAAAATTATAAAAACAGCAGTTTACAAATTACCTGATATTCCGTAAATATTATTGCGCGTAATATTTATGGGATATTTGGTTTTAAGAAATTAATTAAAAAAACATAAAACATGAGATTGACAAATAAATTTATGATGACGGCGGTTTGCGCACTGATTATAACTGTATCAGCCTGTTCGGATAACGATGAACCGCCCGTCGTACCCGGTGAAAATGATTACAGCGAAGAATATTATGCCGGAGGCAGGAACGGAACAGTATTTATCAAGTCTTCATTTGCGTATAAACAGGCAATGCCTGTAATAGAAGAAGATCCCGAGCTTTACCGTCAGTTTATGCGCGGCGAGCGTCTTGCCGACAAAAGTTTTGTCGCATCCGAAGACATGGCTTATTCGGGTTTGGGGCCTGTCTACATACGTAAATCGTGTATCGCCTGTCATCCGAGTTACGGCGGTCACAGTCAGCGGGTAGATAAATACGATTCAAACGACAGCCGCTGCGGTTATCTGCTTATGATTTATAAGCCCGATGAACCCGGTTTGCCGCTGGCATCAAAATATTTTACGGGAATGACGCAGACACGCGCCGTATCTCCGTTCAAGCCGCCGGTAGACGAGTCGGGAATTACCATTGAATGGAAAAATCATACTGATGAATACGAAAATAAATATGAAGACGGAACATCATATTCACTGATTTATCCCGTAGTGTCGATTGCGCAGGATGCAATTTTGTTTGAAGATTTTGATATGAGCAGACATGCGGCAAGCATCGAAGCCACTATCGGAATTTACGGCACAGGCTTGCTTGATGCAATTTCGGATGAAGACCTGCGCGCGCAATATCAGGCAGAACAGACACGCGGATACTGTAAGGGCGTTATCGGAGCTGACATCGACGAAACGGGACTGAATCCGTACTTTCCCGGAAAACATCCCGGACGGTTCACGTATCTATGTACTCGCGCCACGCTTGACAACGGACCCGGAGCCAACGCACTCTGGAATATAACCAATGTTACCAGAAATGACCGGAGATATCATTACATTACCGAAGAATATGCAAAGGTAATGTCGAAAGATGCCGGTGTTCAGCAGGGTCTCGGAAAAACAGAAGATGAAATTTTTACTCATTTAATGTCAAGAGAACTGGCGCCCGAAATGACGATGGAGGATTACAATGCGTTTATGGTCTGGCATCGCGGACTTGCCGTACCTGCGGCTCGCAATCTCGACGACCCGGCCGTACAGCGCGGCAAAACACTGTTCTCCGAAACAGGATGTACTGCCTGTCACCGCCCTTCGTGGACTACCCGCAGCAACTATACTCCGCTGCCGGCAATATCAAATCAGAAAATATATCCCTATACCGATTTGTTACGGCATGATCTCGAAATGAAAGAGCCGGGACGCGTACAGCTATGCCGCACAACACCGCTCTGGGGACGCGGATTAATGCAGATAGTTTCAGGTCATACCGACAGACTGCACGATTTGCGCGCACGAAACACGGAAGAAGCTATACTTTGGCATGGCGGCGAAGCAAAAAAGTGTAAGGAAGCGTTTCGCAAAATGTCAAAAGAAGACAGAGATGCTCTCGTGAAATTTCTGGATGCAATTTAAAAAACTCGTAAAAACCCGAGTTTCGGGTTACGGTATATCTGTGTAATCTGTGGATAAAAAACATGAACTGTCCACAGATTTACACGGATTTTCGTTATATAGCTTTTTGTTTCCGGCGCAAACCTTGATTTTTAAGTTTTTTGAAGTTCTCCAATTGCTGTGTTTGCAGTGAAAAATAAATCAGTTGCACTGTTCTGATTTTCGTTTTATGGAAATAACAGATGTTATTTCCTTGCGGATAATTTTTCGGAAGTTTTTAGCTCCGGCAGCAATAACTGTTTTCCGCCCCATCGTCATTGCGAATAACCGTTTCGTACCGAAACTGAAAGCGTCATCACGTTTTTCAGTTGCGGTACGAAACGAATATTCGCAATGACGCCTTTTGTAATCTTACTTTGCATGCGGGTGGAAGTTCTGCTGCATGCGGAAGAAAATTTTGCTGCGCACATGAGAAAATTTGTCATCAAGCAGTGGCGATCGCTATTTCGCAAGTCGCTGATGTCACTGACCTGTTTTTTGAATGGTTTCGGTCTATTATCTCAAGTTGTCGAGCTCTTCATCTCGAGTTGTCGAGCTCTTCATCTCAAGTTGTCGAGCTCTTCATCTCGAGTTGTCGAGATGCGGCACAACGACGGATCGAGATGCGGCACGACGACGAATCGAGATGCGGCACGACGATGAAGCAATCTGCGACATGTCGTCATATTCTTCCGGTAAGGACATTGCAAAAAGCGTCATTGTAAGCTTGACCCGTAATCACAGCAGACGTCAGCCATCATTGCGGACCTGACCCGCAATCCCATATCACAAAACTACACCGCGCGAGGAATAAAGGTTCTGTCAAAAAAAGTCTTGACATCGGGCGACGGTTTTAACACGGCTTTATCTCACTCCGTGCATCATTTTCAATATTATTTTGTTGAGTGCGATGAGCGCTAATCCGCAAGTAATTACAAAAACAGAGATGTACAGGAAGATCTTGCCTGCTCCCAGCGTTTCGACGTATGACGCAAGCCATCCCGCCAGAATATTGGCAAAGAACGATGATAAAAACCATACAGCCATCAGCAAAGACGCAAATTTCGGCGGCGAGAGTTTCGTAACTACCGACAAACCTACCGGCGACAGACACAGTTCCCCGACAGTGTGCACAAAATAAGTGAGAACCAGCCACCACAGACTTGCTTTTATGTTCACGTCGTCGATGTCGCCTCCGCGTTGAGCCACTGCCGCAAGCATAAAGAAAAATCCCGCGCCGAGAATCACCATTCCCGTACCCATTTTGATCGGGACAGGTACATTTCGCCCCCTTTTCGACACCCAAAACATGCTGAACAGAGGCGCTAAAAGCACGATAAACAGCGGTCCGACCGACTGAAACCATGCTGTAGGTATAATATATTGCCCGACGACAGGCAAATTTAAACTCCTTTCGATGTAATTGTCGGCATAAAGCGTTAACGATGAGCCTGCCTGCTCAAATCCTGCCCAAAAGAAGATTGCAAAAAGAAAGAAAATAAATATAACGCCTATTCGCTGTTTCTCTATCGAAGTAAGTTTCTCCGGTGCAGTTTTTTCCCTTGTTTTCGCAAGTATTTTTCCGCTGCCGGCGGGTTCGAGACCCAGATTTCCCAGATATTTTTTCGCAAGCGCAATGAACACCGTTTGCCCGATAAACATGCCTGTTCCGGCCGCTAAAAATCCGTATCTGTATCCGTAAGAGATAATTTCGCCCGCTTCGTTTCTGTCCGCAAAAATATTGTCCGACAACAGTCCGATTATTAACGGAGCTAAAAACGCCCCCAGATTGACGCCCATGTAGAATATCGAAAACGCCGAATCCCGTTTGGGGTCATTGTCTTTGTACAGTTTGCCCACGAGAGTTGATATATTTGGCTTGAAAAAGCCGTTACCCGCAATCAGTAAAATCAGTCCGCTGTATAATCCGGCACGGCTATTCGCCGCAAACAGAACAATTTGCCCGACCATCATTGTAAATGCGCCGATATTGATTGCTTTTCGCTGTCCCAGATATCTGTCGGCAAGCCAGCCGCCGATCAGAGGGGTAAAATACACAAAACCCGTGTAAAAACCGTAAATCAGGCTTGCCGTTTTTACGCCGAAAGCCAAACCTCCCTCAAACAGTGATTTTGTGAGATATAACATCAAAATCCCGCGCATCCCGTAATAACTGAACCTCTCCCACATCTCGATAGTGAAAAGCAGATATAAACCTTTGGGATGCTTTTTGTTATTGTGTGTATCCATATTTATTTGTATTTTGTAACGCTGTTCAAAATTATCATCATAAACCGGTGTCAAAAGTAGTAAAAAAATATGATAACCTCATCGTCATTGCAAATAACCGTTTCGTACCGCAACTGAAAAGGTTTGATGACGCTTATTTTTTTTTACCACAAAGGGCACAAAGGTTTCACAAAGAACTGTCGTGCGTCAGCCCTTTGTGCTTCTTTGTGCCTTTGTGGTAAAAAATGATAAAAAAGCGGTAAAAAAGCGGTAAAAAAGTGATATGGCAGTGACTAAAATTGCTTCATCGCTCACAAAAATACACCGGATACAGCTATAAATAAAAGTTATACCTAATCACAGGGATGATTGTCGAAAGAA
>JAISPE010000357.1 GCA_031275145.1 Prevotellaceae bacterium
AAATATTTAATTTGCTCACAAACGGTTACCAATTTCATCACTATTAAATGTTTTAGTATTGGTTCGTCTTCCTTTATAAAATTTATATGTCAGACTTATATTGATACTTCTACTATCCCAATAATTTGTCGAATAAAAACTTATATCGTCCAAATCCCTGGATGTTATACTTTTGTTATTGATTTTAAAAAAATCTCTCAAATATAAGGAAATACTGAAGTTATCATTAAAACTCTTGGCAAAAGAAAAGTTAATACCCGGATAAGTCCTTATTTTATCTGCGCCAACATACTGCGGGAGACTGTAATTAAAAAGGATATTTACAGTATAAGAATTAGGGAATTTAATATTTTCTGCAATATTGACACTTGATGTCAATATCTTTGCTTTAAATATAGCGTCGGCATCTGCGTTTTCAACAGTTTGACCGTATAATCTCAAAGTATATTGCCCGTTTAACCAGTTTGTATGTTTGACGGGAAATCCCAATACTGCACCCACAATTGTTTGGTTATAATTGAAAAACTTTTGAACGGTAATATTGTCTCTTATAAAAGGAAATGTTCCCATCACATTTTTATTGTTGTTATAAATCAGAGTGATTGATTTGTTGCCAAACAGATATTTCAGTTGAAGACTGTTTAATACTGCCGGCTTAAGATAAGGATTGCCTTCGTAAGCATCAAAAGGACCTGTAAAATAATATAATGGAGAAATTCTTGAGAATGGTGGACGAAGTATATTTTTATTATAACTTAAACTGATGTTCTGCCTGTCTTTTATTGAATAAGAGATTGAAACGGAAGGCAAAAACTCATTGAGAGTTTGATTGGCGTTTTGTATGTTGAAGTTGCCTTTTAAAGAAGAAAATTCGCCTCTGAGACCGATTTCATACCTTAAACGGTTGATACTTGAATTGAAAACTCCATATACAGCAAAAATATTTTCTGTAGCGCTATATATGAAATCACTTTCGGGAGTAAATATATTGTTCTCCGAGAAGTCGAGATTTAAAAGACTTTCAACAAAATAGTATTTCGCTCCAAAACCCAGGCTGGATGTTCCAAAACCGTAATTGCCATTCAATGAAGGAACATAAGCTACACTTTTTCTAAATTGACGTGTTTGTATCGCCACATTGTCAAAGATCGAAAAATTCTCAAAATTAAACTTATTGTCTGTACTGGTCAAATCGTCCTGCCATAGCCAGTCAAGTTGCGCATCCATATTTAAACGGTTAATTTTGAAATCATACTTCAAACCGGCATTTGCAAATCGCGTATGATATTTCCATTCAACTTTACTGACAGAGGCGGAATCAGGTTGTTGTCCTGCATTTGAAAAAAAATCATTCTGTTGTTCGAAGTCTGAACACGGAACATAATTAGGTTGCCATGTCGCCTGAAGAGACAGGGCATTTGTTTCGCTGAAATTCAGCGAAAACTCTGCACCATAGACTTCCAAATGCGAACGCGAATGACTGTGCTGCACATATTTCCGGATAACCGGATTCACTGATCTGTAGAAATTTTGTTCTGCTACAATTCTGTTGCCTGTAGAGGCTGAATAATCGTGGTTTAGAGTGATTGTAGAATTGAATATCCCTCTGTTATAACTAAATATACCTGTCAAATCATATTGTGATTTAGAGTTTTGTCTGTATTGCGCCGATATTTCGCCATTAAAACCTGTTCGGCATTTTTTTTCAGTACGATATTGATAACTGCCTCCATATCCGCATCATATTTTGCCGAAGGTGTGGTGATTAGTTCAATTTTATCAATTGAGGCAACTGATATGTTTGCCAGATTGAAATTAGTCTGTTTACCATTTACATAATAGCCAATGTTCTTTTTTCCCAAAACGGAAATAACTCCGTTATCAATACTGATTTCAGGAATTTGCGCCAACACATCCGTTACTAACGGTAAACTTTTGAAATACGAATTACCTGCATTAACTATAACACCATCATTAATATTCTTGATTGCAGGAATTTCAGATACTACTGTAATGCCATCCAGTTCAATTGTTTTTTGTTTCAGCACAATTTCTCCTGTATTTATATTTCCGTTTACAGTAATAGTGTCGGTAAAAGTAACATATCCAATAGATTTTGCAGCAATCTCGTAAATACTGTTATTAAGGTTTGAAATACTGAAATCTCCGTCGCGGTTGGATGCTGTATATTGTAACAATCCGTCGTTTATTGATTTAGCGGTTATCAGTACATTTCCAAGCGGTTGTTTTAATTCGTTAACTACCTTGCCTATAAGTTGCTGCGAATATACATTTGTCGATAAACTTATTAAAATAATCAGATATAAAAACCTGTTCATAATGTATTTTTAATTATAATAAATTTTATTATTTTCCGTTAACCGCAGATCGCTGCATTTCAGCGATCAGTCTTTTCAGAGCCTTGTCGGGTTGCGGCTCTTTCATGAAATTTTCGCCCATAAGGAAACCGCGGAAGCCGGCGTTATATAAACCCTGTAACGTTGATAATGAAGATATCCCGCTTTCGGATATTTTCAAAAAATCTGCCGGTATCATCGGGGCTAAGCTGTACGATACGGAAACATCGGTAACGAAAGTCGTCAAATCGCGATTATTGACGCCAACCGCATTGACAAAACGGTTGAGATATTTCAGTTCCTGTTCGTTATGTATTTCCAGCAACACTTCGAGATCGAGAGAACGGGCAAATTCCGCAAGTTTTGCGCATCTGTCCGGCGTCATAGCTGCGGCAATAAGCAGGATGACATCCGCTCCGGCGATTCGCGCTTCACAAATCTGGTACGGGTCGATGATAAAATCTTTACGCAGCAAAGGCACAGCGGATGCCTTTCGTGCAGTGCGGAGGTCGTCGAGCGAGCCTCCGAAATAATCGCGGTCGGTAAGTACGGATACTGCCGCCGCTCCTGCCGAAGAATATCCTCCGGCTATGGCTGTTACATCGGCTTCGGCGTTAAAAAAACCTTTTGAGGGAGAGCGGCGTTTAAATTCCGCAATAATGTGATTATCCGAATTTCGCAATGCCTCGACGAACGAAAGTACGGGTCGTGCGACCGACTTTGCTTCCTCAAAAACATCTTCAAATATACGGGCTTCACTGTTTCGGGCTATTTCTGTCCGTTTTGTAGCTAAAATCCTGTCTAAGATATTCATCAGGAATTTATTTCGACAAATTTCCGGAATGCGTTCAAAGCCTTGCCGCTGTCGAGCGATTCACGTGCTGCGGCAATACATTCCTGTATATTCGATTCGGGACTGACTGTTTTGATTGCAAAAGCGGCATTGACGACTACGGCGTTTTTCTGTTCTTCGGTAGCCTGATTTGCAAGTACTCTGTCGAAAATTGCGGCTGCTTCGCCGACTGTTGCGCCTCCGTAAAGAGCGTTTTCTTCGGAGCGTTTAAATCCCAGCTGTTCGGGAGTATAAATTGTTTCGCCGCTGTTGTCGAAGCATTTAAAATCCGAGGTAAGCGATATTTCATCGTATCCGTCTAACGAGTTCACAACCGTAAAATCGGTTCCGGACTGCTGGTAAAGATAATAATAAAGCCTTGCAAGTTTAAGATTATAAACGCCGAGCATTTGACGTGCGGGCAGTACGGGATTGACCAGCGGACCCAGCATATTGAAAAACGTTCTCACGGCAAGATTTTTACGTACGGGAGCCACAATTTTCAGCGCCGGATTGAAATACTGGGCATGCAGATATGCCATATTACATGCGTCTAACGAGCGGCGCATCAAATCGACGTCTCGCGTGAACTTAACCCCGTGATGTTCTATTACGTTCGACGCTCCGCTGACCGAAGTTGAGCCGTAGTTTCCATGTTTCACGACACTGTAACCTGCTCCGGCAACCGTAAAACATGCCGCCGTCGAAATGTTGAACGTATTTTTATTGTCGCCGCCGGTACCCACTATGTCGATAGCGTTGTATGAGGCCAGATCTACAGGTACCCGCAATTCGAGCAGGGCGTCGCGAAAACCCGAGAGCTCGTCGATAGTAATACTGCGCATCAGAAACACAGTGATGAAAGCGGCAATCTGGCTTTCGTTATATTCACCGTGAGCCATACGGATCAGGACATTACGGGATTCTTCGCGGTCGAGATTCTGATGTTCGAATAATCGGTATAACAAGTTTTTCATCTATTTATTAATTAATTGTATTCAACCAGTTTTTTAATATTTGTGTCCCGACGGGAGTCAGTACCGATTCGGGATGAAACTGCACGCCACGCACATCGTATTTCCGGTGAGCCAGCGCCATTATGTTATTTTCAGAGTCTATGGCCGTTATTTTCAGATCGTCGGGAAAATTCTCCCGGCTCACAATCCACGAATGATAGCGCCCGACTTCAAAACGGCGCTCCAGCCCTGCAAACAGAGGATCGTCGTCAATAATCTGTATATCGGTACTTATGCCATGATATACGTTTGCAAGATTTTCGAGTTTGCCTCCAAACACTTCGCCGATAGCCTGCTCGCCAAGACAGACGCCTAAAATGCTTTTAGTCGGCGCGTAGGTCTTAATCAAATCGAGCAAAATACCGCTTTCAGACGGTATTCCCGGTCCGGGCGAAAGCACAATCTTGTCATATTTAGCTATATCCTCAAGCGCAATACGGTCATTACGCACTACATCAACATCGTAACCCAACCGGCAAACAGCATGTACCAGATTATAGGTAAACGAATCGTAATTATCAAATACTAATATCTTCATAATCTTTGGCTACTAAGGGGGCTTTTGGAAAATAAGGGGTACCTTAACTCATTCATAATTCGTAACTCATATCTCATAATTCATATCTCATAATTCATAACTCATAACTCCGAAGTATCCATCCAGATAGTGACGGGTCCGTCGTTAATCAGGGCAACTTTCATGTCCGCTCCAAACTCGCCCGTTTGAATCTCAAAACCGGAATATTGTCCGAGTTTTTCAACGAACTGTTCGTAAAGCGGCATGGCGAGCGCCGGTTTTGCAGCCCTGATATACGAAGGCCGGTTTCCCTTTTTCGTCTGCGCATGCAGGGTGAACTGACTGACAACAAGAAACTGACCTTTAACGTCGGATATCGAAAGATTCATCACTCCGTTTTCATCGTCGAAAATCCTGAGTCTGGAAACCTTTGCCGCGACGGCATCCAGATCGGCCGTGCTGTCGGATTCTTCAAAACTGACAAAAAGCAACAGTCCTGCGGGTATCTGTCCGGTTATTCTGCCTTCCACAGTAACAGACGCTTCCTTAACTCTCTGAATCAATACTCTCATCGGCTATATTAATGAATAGACAATTGCTGTGATCCCGACTGCGGCACAGTAAACCGCAAACCAGTATAATTTTACCTGACTGACTAATTTAATCATGAGTTTGCAGGCAAACAGACCCGAAATGTATGCCCCGAGGAATCCGATTATCAGCGGAAACACTGCAATTCCCGATTCTGCCGGAGAAAATTTGCCGTCTATCAACTCCAGAAAAGCCTCGCCCAGAATGGGTACAAGCACCATAAGGAATGAAAACCGCGCAATTTCGTTTCTGTCGTTTCCCAGCAACAGGCCTGTGGATATTGTACTGCCCGAGCGCGAAAGTCCCGGAAGGACAGCGCATGCCTGTGCTATACCGATGACAAAAGCGTTGCCGTATGAAACCGGTTTGTCACTTTTTCGGGCAAAATGCGAAAACAGCAGCAGAGCGGCGGTAAGCAAAAGCATCGACCCCACAAGCACAGGGCCTTCGCCGAAAAGAGCCTCGACTTTTTCCTTGAAAAAAAGCCCGACAATCATGACAGGTATCATGGATACAGCTATTTTCAGTATATATTCCGTTTCCCGGTTATACTTGAATCTGAACAGTCCGGCAAGCAGTTTGACGATGTCGTTCCTGAAGACTGTCAGCGTACTGAGTACCGTAGCGGCATGTACCAGAACTTCAAAAGTCGTTCCCCCGTTATTATCAATTCCCAAAATCTCTTTGGATAACAGCAGATGCCCGCTGCTGCTCACCGGCAAAAACTCGGTAAGTCCCTGTACAATACCTAATATAAACGCTTCCCACGATTCCATGATACAAATGTTTCAACAGTTATACAAATCAAATAATGCAGATTACTTCTCCGGCTCGCCGGATTTTTTCGGCTTTTTCATTATCGCATATACCTCAAATGCAAAACCGAAAACCACTAATATTGACGATAATGTAATGCGCCGGAAGCTGAAAAGCTCTTTTTCCCTAAACACATCCGGGTCGTCGGAGCCTCCGCCGACCATCAATATAAATCCCAGAACAATTATACCCAAACCGATGAGTATGAGTTTGTAGTTCTCTTGGGGAATGGCAAAACCCACTTTCGAAGGGGTTTCTTCCCTGCCATGCTTTACTGTTTTATTTTTCTTTGCCATATTTTTTTTATAATATTTGTTATCCTTCCCATAAATCGTCAGCGCCGATTTTTGTGTATTTTGTTACTATTATGTATGTTGAAACGAAATTTATCAGAGATCCGAGTACCAGCATCATTGCAAACAGTGCGCCGAACATCGTTGCATCCGTAAGTTCCAGAATACTGGAGAAATCATTTTTTAACAGCGTAACAAGTCCCAGCAGAAGAATGATAGCTATAAATCCCGAAATCAGTCCCTGCCAGACGCTTGCAGCAAGGAAGGGAGTACGGATAAACGTGGTATTGGCTCCGACAAGTTTCATTGTATTAATCAAAAAACGTTTTGAGTATATCGCCAGACGAATGGTGTTGTTTATCAGGAATACAGAGATGAACAGCAGTAATGCGACGAAAATCAGTATGATTATACTTACATTTTTTGTATTTCTGGCAACCTGTTCAAACAGTGATTTGTGATACGTGACGCTTTTAATTCCCGGTATGTTTTTCAGTTCGTTCGATACACGATCAATTCCTTCCGAAGAAAAATAGTCTTTTCTCAAACTGATCTCGATACTTGAGGGAAGAGGATTTTCGCCGAGCAGTTCTATGAAATCATCGCCGAGTTCGCCTTTCATTTCTTTGGCCGTCTCGTCTTTGGATATATATTTCGCCTTGTCTACAAACTCTTTAAGTTCGACGATGGCTAAAACCCGCATTGCGCTTCTGTCCGTTATCGTATCTTCCAGATTTATCGAGACAGTTACCTGATCGCGTATGGTTTCCGGTAAACGGTTCAGATTGTACACCAGAATCCCGACAACGCCAAGCAAAAACAAAACCAGCGCCGTACTTATAACCGACGAAAGATATGATGTCCGCAACCTGCTCGAAACGATTTTTTTTACTTTCAATGACATTACTTAAAATTATAAAACTCCGCAAAGATAATGCTTTCTTTGAAATCTCGTATACCGAATGTGCCGGATAAATGCAAATACCGTGTTTTTTACTCTGTTACCGTTTCTTTTTTTGACAGAATTTTTAATTCGACGAAGTCAATTTTCAGAATTTACGTTGAAAACCCTAACAGGGTTTCCAACCCTGTTAGGGTTCCCGGAAAAATTGACTTCGTCGAACTAAAGTTTCTGTTAATTTTGCAAATTTTGTTAATTATGTCAAAAAAAGCAAATTTTGTCGCATGCTGTTTCTTAATTATTTCTTCTTCAAAACCCTCGGATCGTGCAACAGATATGCGTATTTACCTTCTCCCCTGTTTGCGAGTTTCCGTATTTCCGTTTCCATATTTGTTTGCCAGTCGTAATTTATCAGAGTTTCGCTGCCGTCAGCTTCGGCTCTGATAATGTCCGAAGGCGAGATACACCGTTTATCTTTATAATATACAGGCTTTCCCGATAGGAAAGTGGTGATGTAAAATTCTTCAAGTTTATATTGTTGAATTGTTTCGGAATCTTTTAAAGATATTTCGGAATCGAAAGACTGCGATTTCATCTCACGCATCTTTTCCGATTCTGTAAGTTCATCCATTATTTTGTCTATCAGGCTTCCCGACTTTATCGAAGGCCTTATATGTTCAAAATCTTCAATCGGGATAAATATCCCCGTGTTTTTCTTATCTTTATTAACAACAATTTTTATCATATCAATATAACTTCTGTCAATAACGGGGACAAATGTACGCATAATTTCGTAACAGTATACCGTTTTATCATATATTAACATTATTTAACTGAAATTTCTCATGGACAGAAGCAGTGGCGATCGCTGTTCCGCAGGTAGCTGATGTCGCTGATCTGTTTTTTGAATGGTTTCGGTCTCCATTATCCCGGTTTGTCAAGATGACCGTCTCAATTTGTCAAGATAACCGTCTCGGTTTGTCAGGATTACCGCCTCAGTTTGTCAAGCTCTTCATCTCGGTTTGTCAAGCTCTTCATCTCAGTTTGTCGAGCTCTTCATCTCAGTTTGTCAAGCTCTTCATCTCAGTTTGTCGAGCTCTTCATCTCAGTTTGTCGAGCTCTTCATCTCGAGTTGTCGAGATGCGGCACAACGACGGATCGAGATGCAGCACGACGACAGATTGAGATGCGGCAC
>JAISPE010000007.1 GCA_031275145.1 Prevotellaceae bacterium
CGACAAAGGGAATCGTCACGCCTCGACAAAGGGAATCGTCACGTCACGACAAAGGGAATCGTCGAGGCTCGACGCTGTATCACAGTCATGTTAATAAAAAATAAATTTTGCAGTATGTATGATGCTCTTTGCAGCATTCGGCTTTGTCGTCTGCGACAAAGAATAAGAGAACAGATGGAACAATCAAAACGACTAATGGGGCTTCCGGGAAATAAAAGTCGCAATTACTTTTTGTCCTGTTTACATTATTTAACAGCCCCGCCCGCATGGATGTGTTATACCTTATTATTCTATTGTATGCTGAAAGAAATTCTGCGTATTTGGGATTTTTATATAATTTTGCGCCGGTAATTTGTCATGTACTTTATGGGCATCAGGAAAAAGATTTTTTTGGGATTTATTATTATAGGTTTAATACTGTTCACGTCCGGGATGATAAGTTTATTTCAGTTAATGCGGATAGAAAAGACCGTATCCGGTCTGAATGTGAACAATATCCGCAGTATCGAAGCTTCAGGGAAAATATTTGACGAGGCTAAAAAACAGACATGGAAGATACTCGACATAATGCACAACAATTCACAGAACGGGGAAGCAAGGATTATTTTTAATGACACATTATACAGGTCCTGTCTTGATTTCATTCTGCAAAATATCACGATACCGGAGGAAAAGAAAATGTTCGACATCTTGCAGGCTAATTATCAGTTATTCAAACATCAGACAGTCTTGCTTGATTCGGTATTCCTGTCGGGAAACGTCACGGAACGCAACGAATGGCTCAATACCAAATATCGTCCTGTTTACGAATCGTTTATTAAAGCGGCGCACGATTTGGAGATATTCAATCAGAATACCATGCTGAAAAACTCCACCGAGCTTGAAGCCAATTTCTACAGACTGGTAACTCCTCTTATAGTTGCTCTTGCCATTGGCCTGTTTCTTGTCATACTCTTCAATTATTTCATCAACATCTATTTCATCAATCCGATACTGAAAATAATCGCGGGGCTAAAGGAATATTCCGAAAACAAACAGCCTTACAATGTGAAAATAGACACCCGGGATGAAATATACGAGTTGAACAGGGAAATCAAATCGCTGATTTCGCACACGAAACAAAAAGAATCTGTGGGAGTTTACAATTTTAACAAATAATGTGATATGACGTGAGGTTAAGTGTAATTCTACGGTATGGCGGATTTATCTTGCTGATAAACTCTGTTTTTATGCTGCTGGCAATGATCATATCGCTTTGCAGCGAAGGGGATAGCGCCTATTTTGCCTTTTTCCTGAGTTTTTTCATTTCCGTAACGGTTGGAGCTTTTCCGCTGATATTTATCCCGCACGATTCGTATATCAATATACGTGAAGTCTACGGGATTCTGATTGTTTCATGGGCGACCGTATGTCTGTTCGGAGTTTTGCCGTACATAATGTGGGGCGGAGAATTTTCGATTATAAATGCGTGGTTTGAAAGCGTATCCGGATACACAACCACAGGAGCGACGATTTTAAATTCGCCCGAAGATCTGCCGAACAGCATTCTGTTTTTCCGTTCGTGTACCCAGTGGATGGGCGGAGTAGGAGTGGTTCTGTTCGCCATGCTGCTTGCTCCGGCAATGAGAATGAACAAGACACGGTTGTCGCAGGCCGAAATTTCCACTTTGGCAAAAGAAAATTTCATATACAAAACACAGGAGATAATCACCATCATACTGTCGGTATATCTGGGGGCGACACTGCTGTGTTTCCTGCTGTGCAAAGCCGCCGGAATGAACTGGTTCGAAGCTATTAACCATGCATTTTCGACTGTCTCCACAGGCGGGTTTTCGACTAAAAACACAAGCATAGCCGCATTCGACAGCACGTGGATATACATTATTACGATCATATTTATGCTCACATCCTCAATACATTTCGGTCTGTTATATTCTGCGGTGAGCGGTAATGCCGGCAAACTGTTCAAATCTCCCGTTATCCGTTATTTTTTCCTGTCGGTTATGGCGGGTATATTTTCAGTATCTGTAAATTTATGGCTGACAGACCGGTTTGACAGCTTTTGGGATTCTTTACTGCATGGAGCATTTCAGGTTGTTTCGTACACTACCACAACGGGATATGCTTCATTCGATTCTTCGATACTGCCGTCGTTCTCAATTATTGTCATTGTGTTTTTCGCACTCCAGAGCGGCTGTGCAGGCTCGACAAACGGAGGAATAAAAGTGGACAGGATATACATATTTTTCCAAACCCTTAAAGTACAGATAAGGAAGCAACAGCATCCCAAAGCGATTATACCTGTCAAAGTCGGGAAAAACGCTGTCGATGAGGATATCGTTAACTCGGTATTGCTGTTCATACTTCTTTTTCTGTTTATACAGTTCATCGCTACGGTAATATTGACGGCAATGGGATATGATTTGCTGTCGGCGTTTTCCGCAGTTCTGGCCTCGCTGACCAATGTCGGCGCCGGATTCGGCGATTTCAGTTCGCTGGGAAACTACGACTCGCTGGCGTCGTTCGGAAAAATCCTTATGACAGTACTTATGATAACCGGACGTCTGGAAATATACGGATTGATACTCTTTTTTTATATAAGGAAATAAGACGGTTAAAATATTTTTTCATTTTTTTGCACGCAATTAAAAAAAAAGATATACCTTTGCGCCCAAAATTTCTTAAATAGTAATACAATGAATTATTTAACAGCAGAAAAGAAACAAGAAATTTTCAAAGGTTACGGAAAGTCTAATACGGACACCGGCTCTCCCGAGAGCCAGATTGCTCTATTTTCCTACCGTATCAGCCATTTGACGGAGCACTTAAAGGTCAATAAAAAAGACCATAACACCGAACGCTCCCTGTTGCGCCTCGTCGGTAAAAGACGGCGTTTGCTTGATTATTTAAAGCAGGTTGATATCGAAAGGTACAGGAATATAGTAAAAGCATTGAATCTTCGAAAATAAAAAAACTGTGCAAGAAGGTAATACACCATGTGGTTACCTTCTTTTTTATTTCACGCTAACTTAAAATTCAACTTGAAAAATATAATGTAATCGAATAAAAAAATATACTGTCAGAATTATAAATTAAAATAGAAAATTGAAATAGAAATGAATATCATTAAAAAAACAATCGTATTGAAAGATGGCCGGGAAATAGAAATAGAAACCGGCAAGCTGGCGAAACAGGCAGACGGTTCTGTCGTAGTAAAAATGGGTAAAACAATGCTACTGGCCGCAGTCACCTGCGCAAAAGAGGCAAAACCTGATGTGGATTTTATGCCATTGCAGGTTGAATATAAGGAAAAATATGCCGCATCGGGACGTTTCCCGGGAGGATTTCTGAAAAGGGAAGCACGGCCTTCCGACAACGAAATACTTACTTCCAGACTGGTAGACCGGGCCTTGCGCCCTCTGTTTCCCGACGATTTTCATGCCGAAGTTTTTGTCACCATCAATCTGATTTCTGCCGACAAGGATATCATGCCCGACGCTCTGGCAGGTCTGGCCGCTTCGGCTGCCCTCTCTGTCTCGGATATCCCGTTCAACGGACCGATTTCGGAAGTACGGGTAGCCCGTGTCGATGGCGAATTTGTGACGAATCCGAATTTTTCACAGTTAGAAAGTGCAGACATTGACATCATGGTAGGCGCAACTCTGGACAATATCATGATGGTGGAGGGAGAAATGAAGGAAACCTCGGAACGCGACATGCTCGATGCCATAAAGTTTGCGCACGAAGAAATAAAAAAACACTGTCAGGTTCAGCTTGAACTTCAGGAAGAAGCGGGTAAAACAGTTAAACGGGAATACTGCCACGAAGAAAACGACGAAGAACTGAGAAAAGCGGTGGATGAATTCTGTTACGAACGCTGTTACCAAATCGCAAAATCGGGCACAGGCAAACACGAACGTACCGACGCTTTCGAAAATCTGGTGAATGAGTTTATCGAAACCGTTCCCGAAGAGGAACGCGAAGAAAAAACACCCATGATTATGCGTTATTATCACGATGTTGAAAAACGGGCGATGCGCAGAATGATACTCGACGAAGGTGTCCGCTTAGACGGACGTTCGACTACGGAAATACGTCCGATATGGAGCGAAATCGATTATTTGCCGGCAGTACACGGATCGGCTATTTTTACGCGCGGCGAAACCCAGTCGCTTACATCCGTTACTCTCGGAACTAAACTGGACGAGAAACAGGTCGATGAAGTACTTGTACAGGGCTCGGAACAGTTTGTATTACACTATAATTTTCCTCCTTTCTCGACAGGGGAAGCAAAGCCGGTAAGAAGTACAGGCCGGCGGGAGATAGGACACGGAAATCTGGCTCTCCGCGCGCTCAAACCCATGGTGCCTGTCGGCGAGGACAATCCTTATGCTATACGCGTTGTGTCTGATATTTTGGAATCTAACGGTTCGTCATCCATGGCTACTGTCTGTGCCGGTACGCTGGCGCTTATGGATGCGGGAGTACAGCTGAAAAAACCCGTATCCGGTATAGCTATGGGGCTGATATCGGAAAACAAGGCAAGCCGGTATGCTATCCTGTCCGATATTCTTGGCGATGAAGACCATCTGGGCGATATGGATTTCAAGGTAACCGGAACGAAAGACGGTATAACGGCAACACAGATGGATATTAAGGTAGACGGTCTGTCGTACGAAATTCTGGAAGAAGCGCTGGAACAGGCTAAAAAAGGCCGTTTACACATACTTGGCGAAATGATGAAGACCATGTCCGAACCGAGAGAAGACTATAAACCGTTCGTGCCGCGTATAAAACAGATAGTTATTCCGGCAGATACTATCGGCGCCGTTATCGGCCCGGGCGGAAAGGTAATACAGGAAATCCAGAAACTTACAGGCTCGACAATCACTATTACCGAAAAAGACGGAAAGGGATTTGTCGATGTATTTGCTCCGGACAAAGAAGTTATCGACGATGCTATTGCAAGAATCAAAATCATTGCTTTCGGCCCCGAACCCGGAACGGTATACAGAGGAAAAGTCAGGGCAATACACAGCTATGGCGCATTCGTGGAAATTCTTCCCGGAAAGGACGGATTACTGCATATCTCCGAAATCGACTGGAAACGACTGGACAGTGTGGAAGAGGTTCTGAAAGAAGGAGACGAGGTCGATGTCAAACTCTTGGAAATAGAAGAGAAAACCGGTAAACTGAGACTGTCAAGACGCGCTCTGATGCCAAAACCGGAAGGATATGTGGAACCCGCCCATACCGAACGTAAACCGGACAGACCGGGCGGAAGAGACAGATCCGATAAGGGAGACAGA
>JAISPE010000066.1 GCA_031275145.1 Prevotellaceae bacterium
ATTACAGCATCGTGTATAAACGGTGAGAGAAGTTTTTTCTCCGATAAAGAATATCGCGAACAGGTAAAAACCGATTTTCTGAAACGTAAATCGATGATAAGTCAGGCGAGAGCCGAAGCCATTGAACATACTCGCCATTGTTCAGTTAACAATTTTATTATAAATTTAATTGCCGCACTGAGTGCATACTGTTTCTTCGACAAAAAGCCCGCAATCGGAATGGACTGGAAACGACTGTATGGAAAAACGCTGCTGTGGGAACTGCTCTACGGTTACACAAGAAAAACTATTTTTAATCTGTAATTATTTTTATACTTTTGTTTCGATTTTCACAATAGAGGTTAATGGGGTTTCTGCTCTGATGTGAGATTTTATAATAACAGAAAAACAGATTATTAGAAATCCCGGCAAAAGTAAAACATTATGAAAGAATGTAAACACATCTTCCTGTTGACAGCGCTGTTTGTTGTGACGACAGTCCTGTCTGCCTGTTCAAAAAAGGAAACTGCAAAGCCGGTTTTCCCCGAAAACCATTCGGAACTGCTGGAATGGTGGAAAGATGCCCGCTTTGGAATGTTCATCCATTGGGGACCAGTATCACTGAAAGGTACTGAAATCGGCTGGTCGCGGGGCAAGGAAATACCCGTATCGACCTACGACAGTCTGTACCTCAGTTTTAATCCCGTGAAATTTAATGCCGGCGAATGGGTTTCGATTGCTGCGGCGGCGGGAATGAAATACATCATTTTTACCTCGAAACACCATGACGGATTCTGTAACTGGGATACCCGTTATACCGATTACAACATCATGCATTCCCCGTTTCGTCGCGACGTCGTGAAAGAACTTGCCGAAGCGTGCCGCAGACAGGGGATAGCGCTGGGCATTTATCATTCTACCTGCGACTGGCGTCATCCCGACTTTCCGATGACAAGTCCGGGAGGAAGCGTCGAGCGGGAAGTGTCGAATATAGACCGATATACGGAATATCTGAAAAACCAGTCGGTAGAGATCATTGAAAAATACGGTCCGCTTTTAGTGATGTGGTATGACTATCCGCAGCGTTTCGATTCCATTCGCGGACAAAGCGTGATTGAGCGGATTCGGGAAGTACAGCCCGGCATACTTGTGAACGACCGTACCGGAGCAAAAGGCGATTTCGATACCCCCGAACAGCGAATCGGCGAGTTTCAGGATACGCGTCCCTGGGAAACATGCATGACGGTTTGCCGGCAATGGGCATGGAAACCCGGCGATCCCGTCAAGTCGCTCGAACAGTGTCTTCACGGGCTGATTCGCTCGGCCGGAGGCGACGGCAATTTCCTGTTTAATGTCGGCCCGAAACCCGACGGCGAGATTGAACCGCTTCAGGCAGAACGTTTAAAGGAAATGGGACAGTGGCTGCAAA
This sequence comes from Prevotellaceae bacterium, assembly GCA_031275145.1. Lineage (GTDB taxonomy): Bacteria > Bacteroidota > Bacteroidia > Bacteroidales > UBA932 > JAIRLF01. Next base: position 1,409 of record JAISPE010000066.1, read on the forward strand.
AATACGGACATACAATCTACGGCACACGCGGAGGCCCATATAAACCGACAGGCTGGGGCGTCAGCACGCGGAAAGGTAACAGGATTTTCCTGCATATCCTGCAATGGGATACTGACGGGGTGAAAATAGCGCTTCCCGACGTCGGCCTGAAAATCCGTTCGTGCCGCCTGGTCGATGGCGGAGAGGTGATACTGACCCCGTCGGAAACAGGTTACACGATTGAGTTTTCGTCTAAGGAACTGAAACCGATAAATACTGTTGTCGAACTCGAAACCGCAGATCTTTAATTATTATGATTGATTAATATGGAAATTATATGAAAAATTCAGTATTATTATTAATGGTAAGCGGATTTTTATCCCTTACGCTTGCAGGTTGCGGAAAAAACGAAGATTCCGTACAGGATTTTAAAATCGAAGGTCTTACATTCGACAATTTCCCCAGGATGGACGGTTCGACTTCTACACAGCCTTTGAAGATGTTGATTGCATGCAAACTGCTGGGCGTTCGGTACGACTGGACACTTGCGCCAACCATTAGCGGTCTTGTTGGAGAAAGATGGTTAGCTCCACATCGGGAAGACATTCCCGCAACCCATGCGGATTTTTTTGACGGACATGTCAAGGTCTCTCAAACGCATGGCGCATTCATAAACCTGATTGACGGAGGCGCTGACCTGATTATGACTCACCGCACTCTTTCGCCCGACGAAAAGGCGTATGCCGACGAAAAAGGCATTACGCTGACAGAAACGCCCATAGCGCTGGATGCGTTCGTCTTCGTCGTCAATAAAAACAATCCCGTAAAATCATTAACCGTCGGTCAGGTGCGGGATATATACAGGGGAACGATAACGAACTGGCAACAGGTCGGCGGCAATGACGAAGCTGTCAGGGCTTTTGTGCGTCCCCGCAATTCGGGCAGTCAGGAAGTGATGGAAAGTCTGGTGATGCAGGGCGCCGAAATAGACGAATCGTTTGAAACCAGCGCAATAGCATCTATGGCAGGCGTGTTTCCGGAAATCACGCACTTCACGAACAGCCTGTGCTATACGTTTGATTATTACAAGGAAATAATGATGCAAGTCCCGCACGAAAACGTACCCAAAATTGCCGTCAATAATATTTTCCCCAACGCAGAAACTGTGGCAGACAGAACGTACCCTTTTGTTGCAGAAGTTCATGTCGCCATCCGTTCCGATTTGGATAAAAACTCTATGGCATATAAACTGTACAAACTGCTGCAAACGGAAAACGGAAAAAATATCATTGCCGAAAGCGGATATATACCGAATTAGCGACGGTAAATTA
>JAISPE010000089.1 GCA_031275145.1 Prevotellaceae bacterium
AAAAATTGCGATTTAAAAAAAAAGCTTTAATTTTGCCACGTCTATTGGAATACTTTGAATGGAAAAGAAATTGGTAATATCTCCGTCGCCTCACATTCATGACAGCGTGACGACGCGACGTTTAATGAGAGACGTAATCATTGCGCTTATACCGGCTTTGGGAGTTTCGGTATATTTTTTCGGAATAAACGCTCTTTCGGTTACTCTTGTATCGATAGGAGTATGTGTCTGTTTCGAATGGGTGTTACAAAAATACGTGCTGAAAATACAGCCGGCCGTATCCGACATGTCTGCGGCGCTTACCGGTCTGTTGCTGGCAATGAATCTTCCTTCGGGAATACCTTTATATATAGTGGCGATCGGGGCTGCATTTGCGATAGGGGTGGCAAAAATCAGCTTCGGAGGACTTGGAAGCAACCTGTTTAATCCCGCAATTGCAGGGCGTATATTCCTGCTGATTTCCTTTCCTGCCGCAATGACCTCGTGGCCTTCGCCGTCGGCGGGATTTTTTGCGACGGATGCGGAAACGGGAGCTACTCCTCTCGGAATCATGGCGCACGGTCTGGCTGACGGGCTTTCTCCACAGCAAATAATGGCGGATCATGGATTTTCGTATTTTCAAATGCTGTTCGGGCAGATCGGAGGGTCGTTCGGCGAAGTGTCGGCGCTGGCTTTGCTTCTCGGATTTGCATATCTGCTGATCCGTAAAGTGATAACCTGGCATATTCCCGTAACGGTATTCCTGACTGTGGCGGTGTTTACCGGAATATTCTGGCTTATCGATCCGTCGAAAAATCCCGATCCGCTGTTTCATTTACTGACCGGCGGACTGATGCTTGGCGCGATTTTCATGGCGACGGATTATGTGACCTCTCCGATGCTCAAAAAGGGCGCGGTGATATATGCCGCAGGAATAGGTCTTCTCACTTGCGTTATCCGCAAATGGGGTTCGTTTCCCGAAGGAATATCCTTTGCAATACTGATCATGAACGCGGCTGTTCCTTTGATCAATATGTATGTAAAACCCAAACGTTTCGGCGAAAAATAATAACTGTTTTAATTGAAAAGAAAATGGCAAAAGAATCGTCTTTTAAAAATATGACACTTACTCTGCTGGTGATAACCTTTGTGTCATCGGCCGTACTTGCAGGCGTTTACGAACTTACGAAAGATGCAATAGACGCGGTACGCATCCGGAAAATCAATCGGGGAATATCGGAGGTTTTACCGGCATTCGATAATAATCCGTCCGAGGATGTGTATAAAAAGTTTGTCGACGGCGACACTGTCTACGTCTATATCGCAACCAAAGACAAAAAGTATGTCGGCGCTGCCATACAGACTTTTACCAACAACGGCTACGGCGGTAAATTCGTACTTTTAGTCGGATTCCTTGCCGACGGTACAATCAACAATATTAATGTGATATCGCACAGCGAAACACCCGGTCTGGGCGATAAAATCGATCCTGCAAAACACGGTTTCAGTCTGCAATTTCACGGTAAAAATCCTGAAACGTATAAGCTGACTGTGAAAAAGGAAAACGGCGACGTCGATGCTATCACTGCTTCAACAATCAGTTCCAAAGCTTTTTGCGATGCCGTTGCGCGGGCGTACGCCGTATACAGGGAAGACGTAATGAAAAAAGGAAAATGGAACGGCAATTCAGGCGCAACGCCTAAACAGTAACACAGTTAGCAAGATTATGAAAGAAAGAATACAGATAATACTTAAAGGAATATTTAAAGAAAATCCCACGTTCGTACTTGTACTTGGAATGTGTCCTACTCTGGCGACAACATCGTCGGCAATCAACGGGCTGTCAATGGGACTGGCGACTTCGTTTGTGCTTATGCTCTCGAACATGACGATATCCACAGTCGGGAAAATGATACCCGACAAAGTACGTATCCCGTCGTATATTGTGATTATTGCGGCATTTGTTACGGTAGTCGATTTGCTTATGGCCGGCTATCTTCCCGATATTCACAGCACTTTGGGAATTTTCATCCCGCTGATAGTCGTAAACTGCATAGTACTGGCCCGCGCGGAATCTTATGCGGCAAAGAACGGGGCGATAGATTCAATCTTCGACGGTTTGGGTATAGGGCTTGGATTCACTCTTGCCCTTACGTTTCTGGGTTTTGTCAGAGAACTTCTGGGAGCGTATTCCGTATTCGGATACAAGCTGGTGTCCGGCGACGGAATTATCCTGTTTATTCTTGCGCCCGGAGCGTTCTTCGCTCTGGCTTATCTGATGATTTTGTTTAATATGGTGAAAAAGAAATTTATTAAGGATAATTGACTATGGAATATGTTTTAATCATAATTGCAGCGATTTTCGTAAACAATGTAGTGCTGGCGCAGTTTCTGGGGATATGTCCGTTTCTTGGGGTATCAAACAGGGTAGGCACTTCTCTCGGTATGGGCGGAGCGGTTATTTTTGTACTGACTTTATCGTCGATAGTAACATATCTGATACAGAACTATATTTTGTCGCCTCTGGAAATCGGATATATGCAAACTCTTACGTTTATTCTGGTGATAGCGGCGCTGGTGCAAATGGTCGAAATAATATTGAAGAAGGCAAGTCCTTCGCTGTATCAGGCTTTGGGAATATTTCTTCCCCTGATAACAACGAATTGCGCCGTTCTGGGAATAGCAATACTGTCAATTCAGAAAAATTATGACCTTGCACAGACAACGGTATTCGCTCTGGCAAGCGGAATCGGATTTGCTCTGGCGCTGGTTCTGTTCGCCGGACTTCGCGAACAGCTCGATTTGACGTCCGACGTTCCAAAACAAATGAAAGGATACCCTATCGCTCTGATCGTGGCAGGTTTAATGGCAATGGCGTTCATGGGCTTCAGCGGAATAGTGAAATAGTTCATGACAGCTGTAAATTTTCTCTTCGATAGCCGAAAATTTCTTCTTCGGTAGAAATTTTTTTTCTCTTCGATAGCCGAAAATTTTCTCTTCGGTAGAAATTTCTTTTCTCTTCGGTAGAAATTTTGTTCCCTTTTTTTGACATAATTAACAGAATTTGCAAAATTAACAGATTTGTAAATTATGAACTCTTGAGCCGCACTTTTTCGCCTGCGCAGGAATACCGCAATTATTTTATTTTTATTTACCACAAAAGCACAAGGGGCACAAAGATTTCACAAAGAGCTTTGTGTAACCTTTGTGTCCCTTGTGCCTTTGTGGTAAAAATAAATTGGGAAGTAAAAAAGAAGAAAAATTGTGGTAAAAAGGAATTCTGTCAAAAAGGAATTTTGTCGCACACCCGTTTTACGGCAGTTCGAATCATTCGTAAGTTCTTCATAAGAAGACTTTACGGATTTTTTAAGGTTTTTTAATAATTATCGCGTATATTTGCAAAATTATTATTCGATTATAAAATGATATTTTTATGAATTTTGTTAATTCTGTTTTAGCAAAGATTTTCGGTACGAAATCCGAAAAGGACTTAAAGTTTATAATGCCAAGAGTGGCTGTTATCAATGAGATATATCCGGAAATTTCGAAACTGAGCAATGACGAACTTCGGGCGGCATCGCTGGCTCTGAAACAAAAAGTCCGGGATTATTATGCCGAAGAAGAACGGGAAATCGCCGAACTTAAAGCGCAAATGGAAAACCCCGACCTCAGCGTTAAAGATAAGGAGCAAATCTATACTGAGGTAGATAATCTTGTCGAAGAAGTTGATCACAAGATTGAAGAAATTTTGCAGGAAGTTTTGCCCGAAGCCTTTGCGATAGTAAAGAGTACGGCGCAGCGTTTCAAGGAAAACGAACAGCTTGTTGTGACTGCAACCGATTTCGACAGGCAGCTTGCCACAAAAAAAACAAACGTTGTCATCAAGGGCGACAAGGCTGTCTGGGCAAACAAATGGATGGCCGGAGGAAATCTAATCACCTGGGATATGTTACATTACGATGTACAGTTAGCCGGCGGGATAGTACTTAATTCTCCGAAACTGCAATACGAAAACACAACCGACGGAAAGAGAAAATTAATCGGCGCTATTGCCGAAATGGGTACGGGAGAAGGAAAAACCCTCGTAGCGACCTTGCCCGTTTTCCTTAATGCTTTGGCCGGCAAGGGTGTACATGTCGTGACTGTCAATACATACCTTTCGCAGCGCGACTCCGAATGGATGGGTCCGATATACGAATTTCATGGACTGTCAGTTGATTGCATCGATAAACACGAGCCACATTCTGCTGCAAGGCGTAACGCTTATGCCGCCGACATCACTTTCGGAACGAACAATGAATTCGGTTTCGATTATCTTCGTGACAATATGGTGTTTTCGCCCGACGAGCTTGTTCAGCGCAAACATCATTATGCAATAGTAGACGAGGTTGATTCCGTGCTGATTGACGACGCCCGTACTCCGCTTATCATCGCCGGTCCCGTACCCCGCGGCGACGACCAGATGTTTAACGAGTACAAGCCTTACGTAGAAAGACTGTATGCGGCTCAAAGAAACCTGATTACTCAACTGTTGACGGAATCGAAAAAACTCATTGCCAATAATAAAACAGACGATGGAGGATTGCTTTTGTACCGTGCACACAAAGGATTGCCGAAATACAAACCCATAATAAAGTTTTTGAGTGAACAGGGAATCAAATCACTGATGCAAAAGACCGAAAACATCTACATGCAGGATAACAGCCGTAACATGTTCAAGGTTACCGATGATCTGTTTTTTGTAATAGACGAAAAACAAAATTCCGTTGAACTCACAGACAAAGGCGTTGAATATATTTCGAAGATGGTTAACGATTCTTCGTTTTTCGTTATGCCCGACGTTGGCAGCGAAATTGCGAAAGTCGAAAAAAGCGACTTGCCTACTCAGGAAAAAGAATCGCTGAAAGATTCCGTACTCAGCGACTATTCGGTGAAATCGGAACGCCTGCACACTATCCACCAGTTGCTGAAAGCCTACACAATGTTCGAACGCGAAATCGAATACGTGGTGATGGATAACAAGGTGAAAATTGTCGATGAACAGACAGGCCGTATCCTTGAAGGACGCAGATATTCCGACGGTCTGCATCAGGCTATTGAAGCCAAGGAAAATGTCAAGATTGAAGCGGCAACGCAGACTTTTGCCACGATCACTTTGCAGAATTATTTCCGTATGTACCACAAACTTGCGGGAATGACCGGTACTGCGGAAACCGAAGCAGGCGAGTTCTGGAAAATTTATTATCTGGATGTCATTGTTATTCCGACAAATAAACCCGTAATACGTATTGATTCTACCGATTTGATTTATAAGACCAAAAGAGAAAAATATAAGGCTGTCGTAGCTGAAATAGAAAAACTTAGCAGGGTAGATAAACGCCCCGTGCTGGTAGGTACGACGTCGGTGGAAATCTCGGAACTGTTGAGCAAAATGCTTAACATGAAAAATGTCAAACACAATGTCTTGAACGCCAAACAGCATCAGCGGGAAGCGGAGATTGTCGCCGAAGCGGGACAGGCCGGAACTGTCACTATCGCAACCAATATGGCCGGCCGCGGAACAGACATCAAACTCGGTAAAGGCGTCAAAGAAGCGGGAGGACTTGCAATTATCGGAACGGAACGCCACGAATCGCGCCGCGTCGACAGGCAGCTGCGGGGACGTTCGGGCCGTCAGGGTGATCCGGGAACATCGCAATTCTATGTGTCTCTGGAGGACAATCTGATGCGTTTATTCGGATCGGAACGCATCGCGAAAGCAATGGATACATTCGGTATAAAGGAAGATGAAGTCATACAGTCGTCTATGATTTCGCGTCAGATTGAAAAAGCGCAGCGTAAAGTCGAAGAAAACAATTTCGGTATCCGGAAACGTCTGCTTGAATATGACGATGTTATGAACTCTCAGCGGAAAGTGATATATTCGCGACGCAATCATGCTTTGCACGGCGAACGGGTTGATGTCGATTTGCTTAACATGATATCCGATTATTGTGAATCCTTGGTCGAACGCCTGACGGGTCTCAATTACGAATCTTTTTACATGGAGGTCATTAAAAACCTGAATATTCAGCCTCCGTTTAACGAAGAAGAATATGCGGAAATGAGCGGCACAGACATCGCCGAGGAACTCGCTTCGGTGGTCGAAGAAACTTATAATCGCCGCATAGACATGCTTTCGGAACGAGTATTTCCGTTAATCAAAAATGTCTATGAACATCAAAGAAATCTGTACGATAATATACAGATTCCCATAAGCGACGGACATAAGGTTTTAAATGTTTCCGTCAATCTAAAGGAAGCATACGAAACGAAAGGCCGGGCGCTTGGCAAATCTTACAGCAAGACTATAATGCTGGTAATGATCGACGAACACTGGAAAGAACATTTGCGCGAAATGGACGAGCTGAAACAGTCGGTACAGAATGTCACTTTTGAGCAGAAAGACCCCCTGCTGATTTACAAGTTCGAATCGTATAACCTGTTCAAAAACATGCTCGACGACATAACTCACGAAATGATTGGCATGTTGATGAAAGCGCAAATACCTCTCAGAAGCGAAGACGATGTGCGCCGAAGCGAACAGCGACGGACTGATATGAGCAAGATGCAAACCCGGCGCGACGATGTGGCTGCTTCGGGCGGATCATCTGACGAATCACGTTCCGTCACTCCCGTCAAAGTCGAAAAACGTCCGGGACGTAACGACATGTGTCCCTGTGGCAGCGGTAAAAAATACAAAAACTGTCACGGGAGAATGGAAAAATAAATTTTATTTATCCAGCCGTTTAGTAATGTGAAAATAAGTCAGATCATCAAAACCTCGCTCGGAATAGCGTCGCTGTTTATTTTTGGCCTGCTATTTGAAAGGGCGTTGAAATTAACGGATAATAAGGATGCTGTCGAGAAAAGCCGCATCCTGTATCTTAAAGGAAGTCAGGCTGCCGAAAAGGGAGATTATGATGAAGCTGTTGAGATTCTCTCCAAATCGATAAAGCTTGATTCAACCGGTATCGAGCCTCGTAACTGTCTGGGAAGAGTTTTGTTGCACATGGAAAGATACGGGGAGGCAGTCGAAAAATTAAATGTAAAAACCGCTGATTCGGAGACGTTGAAAATCCGGGGCGATGCGTATTTTGCTCTCGAAAATTACAGCGCCGCCTTTGCCGATTATTCCGGGTCGTTAAAAATATCGCCCAATGCCGACGCTTATGCCGGACTGGGAAATATTTTTGTGAAAATGAGCAATATCCCCGAAGCTATCAACAACTACACGAAAGCTATCGAAATGGAATCCGGTTGCGCCGATTATTATTTTCTCAGAGGTAAAACATTTTGTCTGCAAGGTAAATACGACGAAGCAATAAATGATTTCGACAAGGCTCTCATACTTGACCCTGATAATGTTTTGTACAGACAAAACAGAGATTTCGCTCTTTCTTTGAATGGACCTCAGGTTTGTGATTAGGTAGCACCTCTCCGCCATTCCGACCGGCATTTATAAAGTCATTGTAAACATGTCGCCGTCAAAAAAGCGACTGTTACCCCGCCTTTTGGACGTTCCGGGCTTCAGCGGAATCCTGATACACCGCGGTAACACAAAGCACGACAGTTCAGGATGCATACTCGTTTTTTCAAGAAAATGGATTCTAACACAGTACCTTCGGACTTCCAACAAGCGTCATTACGCTTTCAGTTTCGGTACGAAACGAATATTCGCAATGACGATGCGTCGCGGATTGCTGCATCAGCATTTCATCTCTTATTCTGATCTTGGTATTTTTCATATTGGAAAAGTTATGGTTGAAATCCTGTGTTGAGAAAGAAAGCACTAAGAACTTTAACAACGACAGGATTTTTCAACCAAACATATTATATCATATCCTTTTTCAAGATGACATTCGTTTTGCAGAGAGGATAGAAAGACGCTTTCCATGAAAATCGGGAAAGCGTCAACTTCCTCCAATTCGGTTCGCCGAATCTCATTGTTCAACGATCATACACTAACCCATTAGCTTAAACAAACCTGCCAATCTGTAAC
>JAISPE010000112.1 GCA_031275145.1 Prevotellaceae bacterium
AAATCCGGAATTTTCACGTACTTTTGCACAATATTTTAATGTATGTCTAAAATTAAAATAAGTGTATTTCTGCTTATTGCCATAATAAGTTTTTCGTTTGCCGTTACGGATACGGCAAATGCGAAGGTTTTTTTCCCTTTGCAAAGCGACACTGTATACGCGGATACCACAACGAATAATACGGACACATTACAGACGGATACTGCAATGAATAATACTGATACATTACAGGCGGATACTGCAACGAATAATACGGATACATTACAGGCGGATACCGTTCCCGACAGTACGGTTTTATCTCTGCCCGACAGCCTTGAACATCCGGTTTCCGATTCTTTACTTGCGGGTGACGAACTTCCCGAAGACAGTTTAATCATACGGAAAGGCAAGACAAAGGAAAAAAAAGAAAAGCCCGATACCTTAGTTACATACTTTTTTAAGGACACTCTCCGTTACAGTCGAATCATAACGTGGACAGTAAACCGGTATCTCAATACCCCGAATATAGTTACGCCGGATACCCTTCAGAGCGAAAATATGACGGAATTGCCTTTTTACAGGGAAGACGTGGGTGTTACCTATCTTGGAGTAACGGGAAGCGCTACCATGTTACACGATTTTTTCAAACGAAAACAGCTGGATATCTTCCCTTTTATGAATCCGTACAGTTTATACGGTTTTACGCCCGACAATATCCGGTTTTACAATACAAAAGGACCTTTTTCGAATTTATCCTACTTTACTGCTGGAAATAAACGTTTTGCCGAGACGAATGTCAAGGTCCTGCTGACCCGGAATATCAGTCCCTCGCTGAATGCCGGTCTGTATTATCAGAAAATGGGTTCGCTGGGAAGTTATCAGAATCAGAGAACAAGGGATAAAACATTCAATATGTTTGTTTCGTATGTCGGGCAAAAATATGTCGCACATGCCGGATACATTTACAACGGTGTGGATAATAAGGAAAACGGCGGTATTGTCAATGATTTTTTTGTTAAAGACACCGTTATCAATTCCGACGTCATTGATGTGAAACTGAAATCGGCGTTGAACGTACTGTCGTCCAATACTTATTTCCTTACCCATTCATACGGGATTCCGCTTAATTTATTCAAGCGCGATTCTCTGGATACCGACAGTGGTACGGTTGTTTATTTTGGACACACATTTGAGTATTCGCGATACAAAAGAATCTATACTGACGGAACCGCCGATACGGCATACGTCGATCTGCTTAAAGGACAGCGCAATTATCTGCACTATTACGATAATTACTATTTGTCTTCGGTGAAAAGTTACGATTCGACATTCGCATCTACACTGGATAACAGGTTCTTTATAAGACTGCAACCGTATTCCGCGACGGCTATAATTTCCAAAATAGACGGGGGAATAGGCTATCAGTTTGATAATTACTACGGCTTTACTCCCGAATCGTATCTGTACGGGCAAAAAGGCGAAAAGCTCTCAACGGGATATATTTATGGAAATGCGGAAGGACTGTTCAGCAAATATTTTTCGTGGCAGGCGTTTCTCAAATACCATTTTCTCGGATACAGGATCAATGATTTGAATTTCGATGCAAATGCACGGCTGTCACTTTATCCGCTGAAAAACGGGATTCATTTCACCGGCCGTTTCCTTCTGGATAACAGGGAACAGCCTTATTTTATGAAGAAATACTATTCCAATCACTTTCAATGGGACAGGAGTTTAAGCAAAACAACGGAAACACGCATAGAAGCTGCGGTAAACGTTCCGGACTGGAATCTGGAAGTCGGATTTAAAAACAGCGTTATTTCGAATTACGTGTATTTCAACGATAACGCCCTGCCGCAGCAGACTTCCGAGATACTGAACATTACTTCGCTGTATCTGAACAGTAACCTGAGCTGGTGGCTATTACGTCTCGACACGCGTCTGCTTGCTCAAAACACATCCAACAGTAATATTCTTCCGCTTCCGGCGCTTAGCGGAAGCGCAGCATTCTACATCGAATCGCAGTTAGTGAAAAATGTGTTGAATGCCCGTGCAGGAATAGACGTTCACTATAATACCCGTTTCTACGATTATGCATATAATCCCGCCGTCGGAATGTTTCATACACAGTCCGAAACAAAAATCGGGAATTATCCGTGGGCGGATTTATTCGTCTCGCTCAAATGGAAACACGCCAATATATACGTGAAATACACCAATGCAGGCGAAGGAATAGTCGGCAGAGATTATTTTTCCGCTTTGCATTATCCGAGAAATAAAAAGATGCTGCGATACGGAATCAACTGGTACTTCTTTAATTAGAATTAGAAGCGAATTGCAGTTTATAAATATTGATATAATAAATAATGAAAGTAAAAATTTTATTGCTGACAGCCGTAATGCTTACATTCGGCGTTGCTGTCAGGTCCAATGAAAACCGGCAAAATGTCTTGAAAAGCAAAAGACTTGTGATTGCTATGGATACATGCAGTTACAATTATTTTTTGCAGAAAGGAAATCCATGCGGTTATCAATTCGAACTGTTAGAGCTATTTGCCGAACACAAAGGGCTGAGCGCAGATTTTCGCACTGTTCCGGACAGTCTGAAGTTTGACATGCTGAATAAGGGCAGTATTGATATTGTGGTTTTCAGCAATGGTTTTGACAGTTTATACAGTGTTTTCAATAAATATAAAAACATCTGTTCCTCAATACCTCTCGACGATACTGTTAAATCCGTATGGCTCACCGTCGAGGACAACATGTCGCTGATGCTTGAAATAAATGTCTGGGCAGGTAAACTGAAAGGAGATAAAATCTACAATTCTCTTCACGCCAAATATTTCAAACATAAATACAGAAAAACATCCGGCAGTCTGTCTCCGTATGACAATATTTTGAAGAAATACAGTGCGGAAATCGGCATGGACTGGAGACTGGCAGCATCGATAGCGTATCACGAATCGAAATTTAAGCCCGCGGTAGCCTCAAAATCGGGAGCAGTCGGGGTTATGCAGCTTATGCCGAATACGGTCAGGAGTTTCGGCGTGAAAAATGTCTATGATCCGGAAGAGAATATTAAGGGCGGAATAAAGCTAATTGCTTATTTGACCGATATTTTCAGAAAGAAAGGCATTCCCGAAGACGAATTGACAAACTATGTCCTGGCAGCATACAACGCCGGACACGGGAAAATTTTCAGATTCATGGACGAAACTGAAAATTCGGGACTTGACAAAAATAAATGGAGCAATGTACATTCGGTCATTTTGATGAAAAACGCATCTGTTCTCAAATCAAAATTCAGCGGCAAAGAAACATTGAAATTCGTCGATAGCGTGCTGAAAAACTATAAACATTATCAGAATTTTTTTCCGATGTAATTACGGGATTTTTGTCGTAATGCTGCCGGTAAGGGATGAAAAATAAACAGGACATAATGGTTGACACAAAGTCCCGCAAGGTAGGGTGTAAAAAATTTGAGGTCGTTAAAAATATTTTTTCGTTCAATTTCCGCAATCAAAAATCCCGTAGGGATGACATGTCGGTAGAAAACACGTTCCCGACTTCAAAAAAATCCCGTAGGGATGACATGTCGGTATTGGAAGATTTTCAAGAGTTTGAACAAAAAGCGGGATTGGACCGGCATGTCATCCCTACGGGATTTTATTCATTCGAAAACAGAAGAAGGAAAAACAATATATTATAAGCTCCCAAAAGAATGAAAGGAAAATAACATAAATATTAATTATAAATTATAAATTATAAATGAATTTTTTAAAATATTAAAATTATGGCAGATGCTAATGTAAATTACCAGGATTTAATCAGATTTAAATCGGTATTGGAACGTAACAGAGCCCAGTTTGGCGAAATGCGCCAGTCACTCGGTTCGCAATTGAGAAACCTGACGTCTACCGAATGGCAGGACCCGGTTTCACAGAATTTTGAGACTGTCTTTACGGACAGTGAGCGTGACATTCAGAATCTTGAACAGATTATGAATGAGTTTGAGCTTTATCTTAACGGAAAGATAGAGATTTTGCAGCGTTATCACTCGCACAAGCTGTAAGTGGTATATGAGTTTATTTGATTGTGTAATTTAATTAAAAAGCTAAAGTAATGGCACAGACAAAAGTAACAGCAGATTTGCTGTCAAGTTTTGCGCAGACACTGCGCAGCGAAAGCAGCCGTTTCAACGAAATTAAAAATTCGATGGACAACGAGCTGAACAGTTTTTTATGGGACGACCCTGTCTCAGCCAAATTCAAGGCACAGTATGCCGAAGGTTTGGCGCCGCTTAAAAGCAAACTGCTTCCGGCAATGGACAGGTATCAGGAGCACCTCGACAAAGAGGCGGGCATTATTCGTGATGAGTGGTTACAGAACTGATAAAACGGCAGAACTATGACGCATACTCACGTAAACAGCATTGCTTCGCTGGAAGCATTAAACAGTGCGTTAAGTCAGTATCGGACGGCAAGCGACGGACTTCTTCGTCGCTTCGTCCCGATATTTTCGGAAAAGCTGGAACTTCTGGGACAGCTGGAGACGCACTTTGTGGAAAAAGTTGAACAGGCCGCCGAAAAACTCTCGCATGCACAGTGGGCATATTCTGCCTGTATGGGTAATCCCGACAGAAATTCATGCTCGTACGAAGCGGGGGCTTTACGGTATGCAGAAGCGCAATATGCACAGGCCGAAAGTAATTTGACGGCCTACCGTTCTTTGATGTCCCGTCTTGGAAGCGTATCAGGCTCTTACCAAAGCGCGGCAAACCGTTACGAAAACAGTTTGCAGAATATATCGTCTTCCGTCGTGCCCGATTTTTCTTCGTTAATCGGGGAAATGAAAGCGTATTCTTTTGACGGCAGCGATATTTTCGGAGGCGTCTCCGGCAATACCGTAGAAAGCAGTTCTTCCCTTTCGGCGCTCAGGACTGCCGCTGTCAGTGCGGGAGTTACAGGTATATCGCATGAAGGTGCGTCCGGCGGCATTGCCGTTGCAGACGACGGTGGAAAAACTTCTGCTGAAAATAACGGAACGGCCGGCCGGCCGGGCAGTGATGCTGCGGGAAACGTTGAAAGCGTTACCGGCAGTTCTGCGTCAGCGACAGGCGTATATGTTGTAGCCGGAGTTGGCGTTGCCGCGCTGTCTGCGGGCATTTTGATGCATTTCAAAAACCACGGTATTGACAGTGATGCTGCGAGTAAGGAAATTCATCGTGTTTTGACTGCAAAATATGGCGCAACTCTTGGACTTCTTCCTCCTGAAAAAAAGGCAGAATATGTTAAAGATTACAACGCCCTGAGCAAGGCAGTAGAAGAAGATGTGAAAAAGAAGCAGCAGGAAGAAATAGAAAATAAACAGAATTTCACCCCTTTTGAAAAATTTAAAAATTACAATAACTCACTTATTGCTAAAAGAGAAGAATTATTGAAAAAGGCTGTTAAATGGGAGTTTATGGAAAAAGTTTATAACAATAAAGTCCGACCTGTTACGGAAAAATATGACTCCCAATTATTGGAACAATATAAACAAGATTTTATCAGGCACAGCAGAGAATTGGGAGTATCGGAAGAAGAAACAGAGAAAATAATGAATGACTGTATTAAACAAATGGAAGATGAAGCATTTAAACGATACGCTGCAACTCAAAAGACAAAAACGGTTGAAATGGTAGAAATTATAACAAACCAAAACAAAATAGAAAACGGAGAATATGGTTTTGAAATAGGAAATACTGTTAGAAATTTCTCACTGGAAAATGATTTAGCGAATAATAAAAATAATTTCCGCAACGAAGCGCAAACATTGTTAAAGAATATTAAAAGTAACAATAAATTAATAAAACAAATTGAGAACAATGATTTCAGTGGCTTTAAATTTTCCAGATACATAACGAACGGTTGTGGCTGTGAGCAGGCAGGAGTACTTGAAAAAGTGGCTACCAAAGCAGGACAGGGCTTAGATTTTTTAATTAGCGGTTTTCAGTCTCAAACTCAAAGTTGCGACCAGCATGACATTGATTATTACAATGGCGTACCGAAAGAAATTGCCGATAATGATTTTCAAAAGCGTTCTCTTACAATGGGGACTGCGGTTAAATGGGCAAAAGCAACAAGCCAAAATGCCTACAATAATGCACAGCGGCACCGTCTGATTGATGAAGTTTTGATGCAGAGAGAATTTAATAATCATGTACAGGATTTTCACATTTCGCCAATATCCGCTCCGCCCACCATTGAAGACAGCAGTTTAAAATATTTCCGGCAAGCGGCTAAAGATGCAGGTATTGTTGGAATAGCATCAAAAAAATAACAAAACAGATTAATTTATAATTATAATGAATACAGCAGCAGTAATAAACACAGTTAACCGGTTAAATGCCGGTGTTCCCCATTTGATCGAAGAGATGGAGCGCAACAGCGCTCAGCTGGAACGTTATATCGCCGACGCCGACAAAAACTGGCACGACGGCGTCAAAGAACGCTTTTTCAGCGGTCCCGTTACCGGCGTGCGTCAGGCGCACAGTTCGCAGACAGCGGCAATGCACCATATCAAAAGCGAATTTGAAAACGCGGAACGTCAAATTTTTTCAATGATATGATGAAACGGATTTGTCTGCTATTGTTTTGTGTCCTGAGCGGAACAGTCTGCGCACAGCAGGGTACGTTAAAGGGAAATATCGACACCGAAAATTTTCCGGAAGTGTCTTTTATCTGGAACGAATACAATCCGGACATACTCAACGCCGGTCAGTTTTCCGTTAAAGAGAATGGAAAGGACGTACAGTTTAGCGTCCGGCATCTTGATGTCGACTCCATTCCGCATAAAAACAGGACTGTTCTCTTTTTGTGGGAATATCAGCCGAAGCAAAAATGGTTTGATTCCATAGCGCCTGTACTCAGTAATTTTATCATTAACAGTGCAGATGATACCGCTTCCGTTTTCAATATAGCGGTATTCAATCAGAAACAGGGACCGGGTCTGGAACGTTTTACACCGGACAGGGACAGGTTGAAAAAATTCATATTCGACTGGTCGGACAAAGACTACGGCAAAAAACACGACTTCCAGGATGACTCCGGCAAACCGGACCTGTTATCGGCGCTTAAGGAAGGTCTGGATCTGACAGGCAAAGAGCCTAAAGAGAATACGCGGGCAATTGTGGTAATCACTTCGGGACAGTTTATTGACGGCGAAAAACAGCCTGTAATAAATCAGTCGCTGAAGAATAAAATTCCGGTTTACATAATATGTTTCCCGACATCGAAAAGCGAAGGCAACGCCCTTGCCCAGCTTGCGAAAGACACGTATGGACAGCTCGTTATGCCCGACGTCAGCAGTAAGCCCGACTGTGCCGAAATGGAAAGGGCGCTGCTGGCAATATTTAACAGCCTCAACCGTCGCCATTACGGACAGGATTACAGACTGACTTTTACTTCGCTTTCGGAAAGAGACGGAAGTCCGGCTCAGATTGTTGTTAACGATAATTTCCCCGTAAACTATAATGTGCCCGATTTTTCGCTGTTTGTCTGGGCAAAGGCTCATCTGCTTCTGTTTTTGATTTTGCTTCTCGTATCTCTGACAGCCGTCACTCTGGGCGTAATTTTCGGTATCAGGTTTTTTAAAGACAAACGGTATGACATAAAGGAACAGAAACAGGAGGAAGAACGCAGGAATGCGATGCGGCAGGCGGAACAGGAAGCGTTGAAACGTAAACTCGGCGAGACACAGGAAGCGCTTAAACGCCAGCAAAAAGCGGCAGAGCAGGAAAAAGAGCAGATTCGGGAACAGGAACAGACAGAACGTCTTGCCAGACTGATGCGTACCAAAAACCTGCAACCCCGCCTGCTTGCGGTCGGCAGCAGCGAAATGTTCAGTATCAGCGATGTTACTACGACTATAGGCAGAAACAGCGACAATGATATTGTACTTTCCGACGGCACTGTAAGCAAGTACCACGCCCGGATTGTTTTTAACGGTACGGGCTTCGAAATTTGCGATTTGCAGTCTGCCAACGGAATCATTTTAAATGGACAGCATGTCGAAAATGCCGAACTGAAAAACGGCGATATTATTCAAACAGGTGAAACAGTAATAAAATTTTATGTATAAAACAGGTACATTCAAACTGTCGTATATGGAGATTTCCGCCTGCGCGGGAATGACGAAAGGAGCGTCCCGGCAAGGTCCCGGCGCACCGTCGGAGCGAGAGTCGGCGCGCAGTCGGACCGAGAGCCGGTCTGCGACAGTTTGAAATGCACCGGGTAAAAGAGGCAGGTTATGAATTTAATTGATTTCAGTAAAGATGTTATTTCGATAAGCGATACGGGCCTGGTTCGTAAAGCGAATGAAGACAACTGTTATGTTACCGAAACACCGAACGGTTTTCTGTTTGTTGTCTGCGACGGCATGGGTGGACATGTTGGCGGGGCGCGGGCTTCTGCCATTGCCGTCAACAGTATTGTCAAGTTTCTGTCAAAAGAACATTATGCGGCCGTCGGTCAGGCTCTGGAAGATGCCCTGAATTTTGCCAACAGGCAAATTTTGAGCGTTGCCTCCGAGTATCCCGAACTCAAAGGAATGGGAACAACGGCCTGCATACTGCTGTTACGCGACGACAGGGCGTATTTTGCCCATATCGGCGACAGCCGTATCTATTTATATTGCAGCAGACAGCAAAAACTTCACCGCCTTACCAAAGACCATTCCGTAGTACAGGGTCTGGTTGATCAGGGTGTTATTTCCGAAGCCGAAGCCGAAAATCACCCCAACAAAAACAGAATACTCAAAACACTCGGCATAAAAAAGGATATTCAACCCGATATCTGTACAATGCCCGTTCTGCCCGCCAAAGACGATGTTTTCCTGATTTGCAGCGACGGCTTGTCGGGTATGGTTAATGACGAACTTTTACAGCATATTCTGGAACAGAAAGTTTCGTTGCAGGAAAAAGGCGACAATATGCTCACTTTTGCCAAACAGGCCGGAGGAACGGACAATATTACCCTGCAACTGATTCATATCAGCAACAGTCCGCACGCAAATCCGGTATTTGTAAGCAAAAATTCACCTTATCCCGTTTATTCCGACAATAAAAGAAACAGGAGCAATAAACTGTTTATTGCGCTGACTGCTTTGTTTGTTGCAGTTATAGTTTGCGGAACGCTGTTTTTGCTCAATCCGTTTAAAACGGGAGAAGATGCAAAAAATATCCGTCCGGCAAATGTTGAAGCAGCGAAAGAACCGGCATGGAAAAAACTTGCTGTCAGCATGAAACATCTCAAAGACGATGTGCAGAAGCAGGAAAGATATTTTCAGAAAAACAGGGACGGCAACATTATTGACGGAATAATCGTGTACCGCGACGACAGTTATTTTGTCGGAAAATTTCGGGAATTTACACTGGAAGACGGTATACAATATGCTGCAAAGACAGGAGACCTGTACAATAAAGACGGCAGTCTTAAAGAAAAAGACATCAAATATGATTATTAAAAAAGGAAAAATTTATGAAAGGAAAAATAACATTCTGTATTCTGTTTTCAGTTCTTTTTTCGGGACAGGTACAGGCACAGCCTGGCAGTTTCGTCGTTAAAATAACCCAGGTTTACCCTTCCGGCGATGTTGTTTATGGCAACAACTACAATCTGTCGGGCGAACTTGACAAAGCTGTGCAAAAACTTCGCAGTCAGTATAACGGTAAAAATGCCAACTACGTTATGGAACTGACGCGCCCGAGCGGCAAGGAAACAAAGTATATTCAAAATATTTACTGGATACTGACGGAGAACGGTAAAAAGACAAATCTCAAAAACAGGCCGGCTCTTAAGGAGTACTATCATGAATCAACTGTTGTTGAATATTATGCCTGCGATATTTATGGCAGGCAAAAGTCAGGTTCTGCAAAAGAGAAAGTCGAATACGATTATTATTACTGTTTCCATAAGGGGGATATCCGGTTTTGCAGGGGAAACGATACTGTTTACACACTTGCCGGCTGCCGCAAAAAAATGGGCGACTATTTTACGGCAAACAGTGTCAATACCCTCCTGTGCGCTGCAAAAATCCATAACTCAAAAGGAATAGCAGTTGATTCAATCGACAACGGAAAGGAGTATGAACTTTATCGGAAACACATTGCCGATTCTGTTCAACAGGCCGTCAAAACGGCCGAATTAACAAAACAGAAAGACCCGGACGGTCCTGTAAAAAAAGTTATGGCAGAACCTGTCTATAACAGTCAGCAGACAGAACAGGAATTAAACCGGCTGCTGGCAAAAACCGATTCGCTGAAAGACGGTCAGCAAAACTTCCGGAAGAATGTAGATGCAATTATAGACGAAGCAGATAAAATTGTCAGGATTATGGAACAGGATGCAGATTCCATGACATTCGACAGAAACAGGTATTTTGAAACTGCCGATCTGAAACAGATAAAGGCGGGTCTCAAAAAACTGCTCGACATCAATCAGAAGAAAGCGGAACACAGTAACAGAAAAGATATTGACATACGGTTAAAAAATTTACAGTCGAAAGCCGGCGACCTGAAAAAAGGAAGTGAAAATTACCGGCAGGAAATGAGTGTTATTATAAATGAAGCCGATAAAATTATTGAAGATATGAAGATTGACAGTAAAAAATTTAACAGGAACAAATATTTTGAAGGAGAGCTTGAAGATTTGAAAAAAGGAATTGAAAAATTAATTGCAATAAACAGTAAACGGAAATGACATTGCCAAAAATTCCATATTATCATATCGACAGTCTGCTCAACGAAGGCGGAACGGCGGCTGTGTATCGCGGCATCGACCTGCGTAGCGGTTACGAAGTGGCTGTCAAAGCGCTTTTTACAAGTCGTGCCGGAGACGGTTTTATTATGCAGCGTTTTCGTGAAGAAGCAAATCACTATCTTTATCTTTCGCATCCCAACATTACGCGGCTGGTTGATTTTATTGAAGATAACGGTAAATTTTATCTTGTGATGGAATTTGTTGACGGCATACCGCTGGACAGCTATCTGAACAGCGTTACAGGACCGATGAGCGAGGAGACGCTGATCCCGATGTTTTGCAAAATACTGGATACCGTTGCTTACCTGCACCAGAAAGGCGTTATTCATCTGGACATAAAACCCAATAATATTATGGTATTGGGCGATAAAAACATTAAAATACTTGATATGGGTATTTCTGCCATTATCAGCGATAAAAACAGCAATCCCAAAAAATGCGGAACACCTGCATTTATGGCGCCCGAACAGATCAGTCAGGGCGAACTGGGCTTTTATACCGATATTTTTGCATTGGGGGTTACACTTTTCAATATGATAACCTGCAAACTGCCGTTTTCGGGCAGCAGTCATACCGAAATTTTTGAGAAAATCTGCAAAGAGCCGACGCCGCGAGTGGGAGATTTTGTTAAAACAGCCAGCCCGCGGTTTCAAAAGATTATCGAACGGGCATTACAGAAAGAGGGTAAAAACAGGTATCAGACCTGCGAAGAGTTCCAGATGGAAATACTGGAAATACTGGAAAAACCTGAAAGGAAGAAAATTAAAAATAAAAAATAAAACCGGAGTATATGAAAATTATTACTGTTGGACGCGGAATGGAGAACACGGTTATTGTCAACGATCCGTATGTAAGCCGCAAACATCTGAAACTTGAACAGGACAGTTCGGGCAGTGTCCAAATTACTGATCTGGATTCTACAGGCGGAACGTTTGTAAACGGCAAAAAACTGACAGGCGGTGAAGGAGTTTATCTTTCGCCGACCGATATTGTACGTATCGGGAACACTACTTTACCCTGGAAAAGTTATTTTGTCAGTGCGGAAACGACGGTTGTCGGACCGGACAGCAAACGGGACAAACGTAAAAAACGGAGAGAACGGAAAGAACGTCGGGAAAAAAAGCCCGTAAACTTTCGTAACGTTTTAAGTATCGTTATGACCGTCTTTTCGTTGATGTTTATGATTATGATGTTTTTAAGAATGTTGAAAATAATATGAACAAATTTCGCGAACTATCAACCGGAAAGCTTCTTTACGGCAAGTATGTCATAGAAAAAGTACTCGGTATCGGCGGTTTCGGCATAACCTATTATGCCAGACATACTGCCCTGAACAGACATTATGCCGTCAAGGAATTTTTTATCAACGGTTTTTGCGTGCGGAGTACACAGAGCAAAGATGTGCATTTGCAGGGTCTTACCGAAGAAGAATATGACCGTTTCAGGGAAAAATTTGTAGAAGAAGCACGGACTCTGGCAAAGCTGGACCACGAAAACATTGTAAAAGTAATTGACATGTTTGAAGAAAACAACACCTCATATATAGTAATGCCCTTTGTAGAAGGAGTTACACTGAATCAGACTGTCAGGCAGAGAGGCAGGCTGGATTACGAAACTGCAGTCAATTATATGGCGCAGCTTGCCGAAGCGATCGGTTATATCCACGAGCGAAACATCCTGCACCGGGATATTTCGCCCGACAATGTGATTATTACTCCCCAAAACAAAGCAGTGCTGATTGATTTCGGCTCGGCACGCGAATTTATTCACGATAAAACACAAAGTCATACGGCAATACTGAAAAAGGGTTATGCGCCTCTGGAGCAGTATTCCGTTACAGGCCGCAAGGGAGCATACTCCGATATCTATTCCCTGGGAGCAGTGTTCTATTTCATCCTGACAGGGCAGAAACCGATGGAGGCGACCGAACGTACCATGGAAAACATGCCGGAACTCGGGACACTGTTAAGCAATATTCCCGGTGATGTTAACCGGACTGTCATGAAAGCCATGTCGCTGGCGCCGGAAAACAGGCATCAGAACATACGCGAGTTTATGGATGACATGCTGGGAACAAAACCTTCCAAACCCGTAAAAACTGCTCCGAAAAAGAAAAAAAACAGGAAACGCACAGTACTTGTATTATTAAGTGTCTTTGGATTTTTACTTGCAGGCGGTGGCGGTCTCCTGCTGTTTTTACAGCATAAAAAATCTCTGGAAACAGAATCGGATCTCAAAACATATCTTGAACTTGCCGGTCAGGCCGGAAAATACTGTGAAGACGGAGAAGAATATTATGACACAGCTATGAAAATCTGCGAAAAGGCTGCAAGCTATGAAATAAAATATGCGCATACCGGAGATGAAAATAAATTCAGTTTAAAAATGGCGGAGGAACAGCAAAAACTGAAATTTAAAATAGATTCTTTATTCAGTGTCTACAGGGAAGCCGCAATCACGGGAATAAATGCATGGAATGATACGAAAGAGGAAATCGAGAGGGATATTGCTGTGCGATACGGAAATAAAGCATTAAATTTAAAGAAAGACAGTGATTTGGAAAAACGATTAAAAGAAATGAATAATAATATTAAAAACTAAAAACATGAGACAGGTTATTTTAACAGTTTTATTGTGTTTTGCCTCTTTTCAAACATTTTCACAGGAATGTTATCAGCCAAGATTAAACAGAGGCATGGAACTTTACAAAAATGGAGAGTATGAAAAGGCAATGGAAACATTTGAGAGGGCAAAAAAGTGTCCGGATGTTCCGTCCGACGGTCTGGAAACCCTGAATGCATGGATAAAAAAGTGTAACAATCCGCCCGTCAGGGAATTTTTGAAAGTAACGCCTTCCAGATTGCTCTTTACGTCTGCAGGAGGATACGGGACGGTAAGCATATCCGCATCCGGCAAGTGGGACGCGGAAAATCTGCCTTCCTGGTGCAGGGAACACGAAAGGAGATCAACCGCTTTAACCGTTTACTGTGCAAACAATGACGGAACAGTGTCCCGCTCCGATTCCCTGATCATTGTTATGGGCAACAGGAATGAGATTGTATACCTTGAGCAGGAAGCTGCAAAAATTCCGGCAAAAACCGCCGGAAAGATACGTTTCCGGATTGTACCCGCCAGTGTATCCATTGATTTCGGCACGGGAGAAAAACAGCAGTTAACAGGTTCGTATACAGAAATAGAAAAAGAAGCGAAAGAATATAATGTCAAAATTACAAAAGACGGATATCAGCCGGTTGATACGCTTGTTGCCGTTTCCGGTGATGGAAATGTAAAGACTCTTGACATTGTAATGAAACCGCTGTTTTCAATAATCCGGTTTGATATTGCGACAACTGACGGATTACCGTTCCACGAATATCCGGTGATAAAAATTAACGCCGGCAAAATTCTGTACGACAATTCAAATCCCAAATCGTTCAGTGACGTAAAGGATATAGAGTATTTCAGTTTATACAGGGACGGGTACGTTCTTGTACCTCCCGATACTTATACGGTCAGTATCACTGCCGACAGGTTTGAACCGCATACACGGGAAATCAGTGTCGGTGAAGGAGACACCGCCACGCTGGAAATCCGGCTAAAGCCTGTTTCAGGATATCTTACCGTTATTGACGGTGGCGGGGCGGCAGGCGCAAAAGTCTTTATAAACGGTCGGCAGACGGGTACGGTAGACGAGGGTATGTTCAGGAAAGAACTTAGGACAGGCGACTATAAACTTCGATTTGAAAAAGACGGCTTTATAACTCCGGAAAAAGAATATACGGTAACGGTAACGGAAAAAACCGAAGAAAAATTTCCGGTATCAATGACCGCATTCGGCCGGTATCGTTTTACAAGCGTACCTTCTGCGGCTGAAATATTCGTGAACGGCAACAGAGAAGGATATACCCCTGCAGATGTAATGCTTAAGGAAGGAAATAATGAAATTATACTTAAAAGACTAAAGTACCGGGATTATAAGACAGCAATAACAGTCAGCCGGAAACCCGGTGACCGGGTAACGACTGTCAATGCCGAATTGCAGCAAACATTCCCCGTAAAGATTACGGACGAGAAAGATTCGGTAAATATTGTTATTAAAAACGGCAGAGAGGTTTTTGCTTCGGAAGCGATTGAGGCAGCTCCGGCAGAACTGCTGTTACCGCATGGAAAATACAGACTTAAATCGTATGAATACGGAAAGAAACAGAAACGGTCAAACGAAAGGTATTCGGGAAGTTTTGTTCATAACGCCATTGACGGCGATACAACATTTCTGCGGATTCCTCATTATTCGTGGGGTACTTTTACCGCTCTTGCCGGAGATTATTTTGTTGCATGCCCCGACGCCGTCAGCAAACCGCAAACGGGACAGTCTGCAAATTACTATAATCTAATGGCAAATCTGCATCTCGGACGGTTTAACGTATTGCGGGGACTCTCCACTTCAATATTCCGCACATCCGTATTTAACATTAACAGCGCTTTCAAGGGAACATCCGTTGAACCCGATGCGGACGATAATATCGGTAACAGTACGGTTCGTCCCGGTTATCTGTTTTCGGCAAGCTGTCTGTTCCTGAATGGAGAATTCCGGATTGGCGGATACCTAAGCAAACATATTGGCGTATGTCTGCTTGGTGATTATGCATGGTATCCCGATTTGACGAAATTTCTCCCGTTTTCCCATATCGGCGGGCAGGAAATATTCATCGGAGTTGAAGTAACATCCCGGATAAACTGTTTTAACGTAAATTTCAAACTCGGGAAAGAAATATATAAGGGAAATTACAATATATATATGAATAATAAACAGACAGCCGCACCCGACTCCGGCCAGGACAAAAAATTCGTTTCAAATGCTTTCGAGTTGAACGGTTTTGTATTTAAAGCCGGTTTCTCTCTGGGACGCAAAAAAATAAAAGGAAATAACATGTTAAGAGTGTTTGGCTGCTATGAGTTATGAGTGATGAGATGTGAGATTTTGAGCTTTGTGTCTTTGCTGTAAACGCGTCATTATGTCGGCAGCATGGATTATTGTCTGAACCGCTGATTTCTGTGATTAGACTGATTAACATGACTGGACTGCACAGGGTAGAAAATCATGTCAATCATAAAAATCATATTAAAATCAGCGGTTCAGACAATTTGACTGGACTGCACAGGGTAGAAAATCATGTCAATCATAAAAATCATATTAAAATCAGCGGTTCAGACAATGCAGCGAAACAATTCTGTCAAAAAAAGGAATCGAAGGAGTTTTGAAAATTTGATTAATTTTGCGCTCTGTAAATATGATTATAAATTGAAAACGTTATATAGACATATACTTTTATCGTATACGGGGCCGATGTTCCTGACACTGATTATAGTATTATTCATTTTTGTAATGCAGTTTGTTTGGCTGCAAGTCGATGAGCTTGTCGGCAAGGGATTGACGTGGAACACTATCCTTGAGATTCTGGGATGGGTTGCGCTTGCCAATATTCCAACCGCACTGCCTCTGTCCACGCTTCTTGCCTCGCTGATGACACTGGGTAATCTGGGTGAAAACAACGAGTTGCTTGCGATGAAATCGTCGGGCATATCATTAAGGAAGATCATGAATCCGCTGTATTTCGCGGTTGTCATCGTTGCGGCAGGCAGTCTTGAGCTGTCGAGTGAATTTGTGCCGTATTCCTTTCTCCAGATGAGGAGCAAGTTGATGGAAGCCAAGAAAAAAAATCCGGAACTCAGTATACCGGAAGACATTTTTTACGACGGGATAGAACGGTTTGGCATACGGGTCAACCGTAAAGATCCGGTTACAGGCGCTTTGATCGGCGTGATGATTTATGACCATACGCATGGCGAAGGCAACTATTCCGTAACCATTGCCGACACGGGCTATATCAAACAGACTCAGGATGCAAGATACATACTGCTGCGGCTTATTAACGGAGTGAGCTATTCCGAAGAACTGACCAAAACAAACCGGCTGAATAAAATCAACTATCCGTTCCACAGGCGTTTCTTCAAGGAGCAGACGGTTTCCATCGACATGGGCGAAGAAGAAGCCAAGTCGTATGAAGCAATGTATAAGGATACGCCTCAAGCCAAGAGTATGAGCAAGCTTAACACGGATTCCGATTCAATCAGTATAAAAATCCGTAACAGCATCGGCAAGTTTGAAGAGGAACAGCTAAACTCGACCAGCGCTTTCAAGTTTTCGCTGAAAAAGGATACGGCACGGCAGAAAGTCAAAAACCTTTCATATAACATTGATTCCATATACAACAGTTCGACCGCCTCGCAGAAAATGAATTATTTGAATCATGCCGAATCCAGTCTCACGCGGATAGCGGGGTACTGGGAAAACGAGTTGCGGCTGATCGGTATAGAAACTAAAAACCTGAAAATGATAGATTACGAGCGTAACAGGAAATATACCCTGGCGTTTACCTGCATCATCTTCTTCTTTATCGGAGCGCCTCTGGGGGCGATCATACGGAAAGGCGGACTGGGATTGCCGGTGGTGATTTCCATCCTTTTCTTTGTGATTTATTTCGTTATAGACACTGTCTGTTCTAAAATGGTAACCAACAGCGACTGGCATCCTGTCTTCGGCGCTTGGTTTCCTTCGCTGGTACTCACTCTGATTGCGGTTTTCCTGACGCACAAGGCCAACACCGATTCGCAGATATTTAATCCCGACGCATATAAACGTTTCTTCAACGTACTGTTCGGCAGAATGAAACAGTTACTTACGCCTGTCGATTTCGACAGCATCGCTCTCCTGCCGAAAGAACAGACCGGCGAGGCTGCAATGAAAAACGGCGTCAATACAAAACGTCTGGAACAGCTTATCGACAGCTATCTCGAAACCCGTACGCTCGGCAGAGTGTTCCGGAGCCGGAAATCAATTCTGAAAATGAACGATATCAGTGACCTGATGGAAATAAAATCGCTGTACGCCTATCTGCTGAGTTTTTATGCGACGATAGACGACGACGAAAACCTGAGAACGATGATTAAACAGTTCCCGGCGCTTGAGCCGGCGGAATTTACTTTCCCGCAATTCCTTGCAAACCCGAACATCTTCCTGAAAATACCTTATACGCTGATTCTTGTCATAATGAAAACAAGAAAATTCAAAAAACTGGAATATATCCTCAGGGATATAAAAAATATTAATACGGATGTAAACAAGTATTTCAATGAAAGATATAAATCTTAATACGATAGACGAGGCTCTGGAAGATATGCGGCAGGGCAGAATCGTAATAGTAGTCGATGACGAAGACCGCGAGAATGAAGGCGATTTTATTATTGCAGCAGAAAAGGTAACCCCCGAAAAGATTAATTTTATGATGACGCACGGGCGGGGCGTACTGTGCGCTCCGCTTACGGAAGAACGGTGCAGTGAACTGGATCTGGAGATGCAGGTGACAAACAATACATCTTTGCTGGAAACTCCGTTTACCGTTACGGTTGATCTTTTGGGACACGGATGTACAACAGGAGTATCCATGCACGACCGTTCGTCTACCATTCGGGCTCTTGCAAGTCCGGATACGGGAGCAGAAGATTTGGGACGCCCCGGACATGTAAATCCCTTGCGGGCAAAAAACGGAGGCGTTCTGGTAAGAGCGGGACATACCGAAGCAACGGTAGATCTGGCGCGTCTGGCAGGACTGTATCCCGCAGGCGCTCTTATCGAAATCATTAACGAAGACGGAACAATGGCGCGTCTCCCCCAGCTGCTGAAGATATCGAAAAAATTCAACATAAAAATCATTGCCATAAAAGACCTTATCGCCTACCGCCTGAAAACGGAAAGCATAGTCGAGCGCGGCGAAAAGGTAAAACTGCCTACGGAATTTGGCGATTTCGAACTGATTGTTTTCAAACAGCTGCATGGCGGAACGGAACATCTTGCCCTGATAAAGGGCGAATGGGATGCGGACGAGCCGATACTCGTACGCGTACACTCGTCGTGCATGACCGGAGACATTTTCGGGTCGTGCCGGTGCGACTGCGGTCCGCAACTTCACGAGGCAATGCGGATGATTGAAAAAGAAGGTAAGGGAGTTGTCGTGTATCTCAGTCAGGAAGGACGGGGCATCGGTCTGTTCAACAAAATCCACGCATACAAACTGCAGGAGGAAGGCAAGGATACTGTCGAGGCCAATCTCGCACTGGGATTTA
This sequence comes from Prevotellaceae bacterium, assembly GCA_031275145.1. Classification (GTDB taxonomy): domain Bacteria; phylum Bacteroidota; class Bacteroidia; order Bacteroidales; family UBA932; genus JAIRLF01. The sequence goes on from JAISPE010000112.1 coordinate 18,963, forward strand.
AGGCCGACGAAAGGGATTACGGCGTCGGCGCAAGTATACTGCGCGAAATCAATGTCTCCAAAATGCGGCTGATAACCAACAATCCGCTTAAACGCAGAGGCCTCGAAGGATACGGGCTTACGGTCGTAGAGAATGTGCCGATAGTGATTCCGGCCAACGAATACAACAAATTTTACCTTGAAACCAAAGTCCGCAAAATGGGACATGTTTTTGGAATGGATAAAATCGAAAATGGAGGAACGGAACAGTGAATATTGTATTTTTAGACGCCGAAACGGTTGGCCGGGATATAAGCTTTGAGGAACTCGAAAGTCTGGGGAATTTTGTCAAATACGGTAACACGTCTCCCGACAATGTGCTGGAACGGCTGAAAGACGCCGATGTAGCCATCGTGAACAAGACGAAAATCACTGCGGAGATTATAGACGCCTGTCCGAAACTCAAACTTGTCTGCGTGGCTGCAACGGGGATGAACAATATCAGCCTCGACGCCGCGGCAAAGGCAGGTATTGCGGTGAAAAACGTCGCGGGATATTCCACCGACAGCGTCGTGCAGCTGACTTACGGGATTCTGTTTTCCCTGATGATGCATATCGCTTATTTCGACAGTTATGTCAAGACGGGAGAGTATTCGCGATCGTCGATATTCACTAATTATGCATACACGTTTTCGGAACTGTCGGGAAAACAGATCGGAATAATCGGAATGGGGACTATCGGGAAACGTTCCGCCGCCGTCGGCATCTCTTTCGGTGCAAATGTCGTATACTGTTCGACTTCCGGCGTAAACAGCAGCGCTCCATACGCCCGTCTGGAACTCGACGGTCTGCTGAAAACTTCGGATATCGTGCTTGTCCATGCTCCTCTGAACGATAAAACCCGTAACCTGATTAACGCCGAAAAGTTTAAGCTCATGAAACCGTCTGCCATACTGGTGAATACCGGACGGGGTCCGATTGTGAACGAAGCCGATCTGGTCGAAGCAATCAATTCGGAGACTATCGCAGGCGCAGCCTTAGACGTCTTCTCCAGAGAGCCGCTGCCGGCAGACAGTCCCCTGCTCAGCGTAAAATATCCCGACAGACTGATCCTCACGCCTCATATCGCATGGACAGCCATAGAAGCGCGTAAAAGACTGATG
>JAISPE010000138.1 GCA_031275145.1 Prevotellaceae bacterium
CATGTCATCCCTATCGGGATTGGCTACGCCGAACTGAAGTTTCCACCCCGTTCGAAAACAGAACGGTGTTTTTTCATAATATTCGATATTTTTGACACCCCAGCCGCAGGGTCAGAACTCTTGAGCCGCACAGGATTGATATGTTTTATATATAGCGTTTTAATTAAAATCATATCGCAACATGCTACTGTCGCGATTTTTCGCCTGCGCAGGCATACCGCAATTATTTTATTTTTATTTACCACAAGGGCACAGGGGACACAAAGATCGCACAAAGAGCTTTGTGTAACCTTTGTGCCCGTTGTGCCCCTGTGGTAAAAATAAACCGGGAAGTAACGGTATTCGCAATAACAATAATGAAGAGCCGGAAAACAGTTATCCTCTCCGGCACAAAAAAAGAGGCTGACATTTCGAACAGCCCCTTCCTGACAATTTTAGTAATTTTAGTATTTTACCATTTTTATTTTTGAGTTTCCAAATAAACAACATGAGTTTGGAGATATTCTTCCAGACCGTGTTTTCCGTCAGCTCCGCCGATACCTGACTTACGCCATCCGGCATGAAATCCCTGCATAGCCTCGAAATTTTCGCGATTGACGTATGTCTCGCCGAATTTCAAAGAGCGAATCAGTTTGAATGCCAAATCCAGATTTTGAGTGTAGATGGACGAAGTAAGTCCATATTCACAATCGTTAGCCCACTCAATCACCTCGTCTACACAGTTAAATTCGACAACAGGCAACACAGGCCCGAAAGTCTCTTCCTGGATAATATCCATTTTTTGAGTAGCATCCACCAGAACAGTCGGTTCGAAGAAATATCCTTTGTCGCCGATACGTTTGCCGCCGTATATCAGTTTTGCGCCCTGTTGAACGGCTTTGGCAACTTTCTCTTCTACCGATTTCAAAGCATTGGCTTCGATAAGCGGTCCCATATCCAGATCCTTTATTTCGGCAGGATTGCCTGTCTTAACCTTTTTCAGACCTTCAATCAGTTTTTCGATAAAAGCGTCTTTTACTTTGGAATGAACATACACCCGTTCAGCGCAGTTGCACACCTGTCCTGTATTGATAACCCTTGAGGCAATGATAGATTTAACCGCCAAATCAAGATCTGCGTCTTCAAATACGATTGCAGGGGCTTTTCCTCCGAGTTCCAGCGAAACTTTGGTAATGTTCGGCGCAGCGGCGGCCATTGTCTGCTGTCCGGCGGCAACGCTTCCGGTAAGGCTGACCATGCCGACTTTCGGGTTTGAAGCAAGTTCCTGTCCGATAACAGAACCTCTACCCATCACCAGGTTAAATACTCCGGCAGGCAAACCGGCTTCTTCCACAACCTGGGCGAATACGTACGCATTTTCCGGGGTCAACTGACTTGGTTTTATCACGATAGTGTTTCCCGTCACCAAAGCTGGAGCAGCCTTGCGTGCAATCAGGAAAAACGGGAAATTCCAGGGTAAAATTCCGGTAGTAACTCCAATTGCTTTTTTGAACAGGAAAATACTTTCATTAGGACGGTCACTCTGAATGATTTCACCTTCGTAACGACGCGCCCAACCTGCCATATACTCAAGATAATCGGCAGTAAACAGTACCTCAACGTTAGCCAGTCCCTGTGTCTTACCTCCTTCGCTGACGATGATACCGGTAAGTTCCTTTTCTCTTTTACGGATACCTGCCGCGATTTTAAGCAGCCAGGAAGCCCGTTCGACAGCGGGGATTTTTTCCCAGCCCTTCTGCGCTTTTGCTGCTGCATCAATCGCATTTTTAGCATCTTCCACGCTTCCGTCAGGCATACGTGATATTACTTCTTCCGTTGAAGGATTCAACACATTAATCCACTTTCCGGATGTGTTCTCGGCAAACTTGCCGTCAATAAACATTTTTAGATCTCTCATAATAACTTTATTTTATGTTACAGACTATTTTTAATTTTTTTTACAAAAGTAATAATTTATTTTATTAATCAATTCCAAAAAATTAATTATAAAAAAACAATATGTTCTACAACATATTTTTATTTAAAATTATCGTAATTCATATAGAGAAGCTCCAAAGTAAAAATACAGTAATTCAGAAAATAAGGAATACAAAACAAAATATTCAATAAAAGAAAAAAAAATCGACCCGCAAAGAAAGTAATTTCGTATTAAACGACCGTCGAAACGGGCAAATGACATGTTTAAGCCATTGCGACGTCTTCGCCCGGTATATGCGAAGAACATCTTACCGGCATGTCATCCCCAATGTCGTCAATTTAAGAGAAAAGTTGCAGTTCATTGCATTCCTAACGGAATGCAATGAACTGCAATCTTCTCCTTAAATTGACGACATTGATGTCATTCCTACGGAATTTTTTGTTGACTGCCTAACGGATATTTACAGTGACACTTCTGTAATGTCCTTACAACAAGCTTTTTTTCCGCCTCACCGTCATTGTGGGGAACGAAGCAATCCAAAAATACACGAGTTTTTTACCACGAAGAACACAAAAGTTTCACAAAGAACTGTCGTGCGTCAGCCCTTTGTGCTCTTTGTGCCTTTGTGGTAAAAAAAATGATAAAAAAGCGGTAAAAAAATGATATGGCAGCGAGGTAGCTGAAAGAAACAAATGTTTACAGCATATTTCCGAGTGATTATTTTTCGTACTGGAAAAGTTATGGTTGAAATCCTGCGTTGAGAAAGAAAGCACTAAGAACTTTAACAACGACAGGATTTTTCAACCAAACATATTATATCATATCCTTTTTCAAGATGACATTCGTTTTGCAGAGAGGATAGGAAGACGCTTTCCATGAAAATCGGGAAAGCGTCAACTTCCTCCAATTCGGTTCGCCGAATCTCATTGTTCAACGATCATACACTAACCCATTAGCTTAAACAAACCTGCCAATCTGTAAC
>JAISPE010000142.1 GCA_031275145.1 Prevotellaceae bacterium
TGGACATGTTACTGGCTAAACAGTTATCTTGTAATGATTGCTTTGCCTGCGACATCTTCGCTGACTGCGGCCGACGGACTGTTGCTGATGGTTTTAGGCTCTCTGGGATGGATTGTTCCGGTACCCGGCGGTTTCGGATCGTTCCATACATTAGTCGCCTGGGGTTTAATGATGTACGGAATCAGTTTCGAAGAAGGAGTTATATTTGCGACACTCTCTCACGAAACACAAGTGCTGGTAATGGTGTTTTTTGGATTAATTGCATTATTTGCCGTATCTTTGACAAAAAATAAATTGAATCAAAAATGATGATTATGAGAAAGATTTTAGTATTAACCTGTTTCCTTTCGACACTGACCGTTCTTGACGCTCAGGATTTTAATCTTGGTCAGGATAAAAATAGAGAGACGGTTTCGTGGACATTCGCATCCGAAAAAACAGGAGACAGCGAGTTTGAACTTTCATTTAAAGCCAAAATATCTGCCGGTTTCTACATGTATGGACTGGAAAAGACAGAAGGACCTCTTCCTCTCGAATTTACATTCGAGCCGTCGGGGGATTACGAACTGATTGGCGAAATGATTCCGGATAAAAAAAGTAAGGAAAAATTTGATGAAGCGTTCGAAGTCAATGTGAAATACTACGAAGGAACGGTTACTTTCAAGCAGAAGGCAAAGATTTCGGCAGCGAAAGTAAATATAAAAGGTATAGTCAGTTATCAGGCATGTTCGTCGGAACAGTGTATTCCCGGCGACTCCGAGTTTTCGTTTAATCTCGAAGGCGCTGTAAGCGAGTCAAAAACCAAGCCGGACAGCAAATTGGACAGCAAACCGGAAACCCGGCCGGCGGTCAAGTCTGCCGTTGCCGGGAAAGACAGTTCCCTGCCGGGATTTTTTATCCTTGCGTTCTTTATGGGATTGCTGGGAGTGCTGACTCCCTGTGTTTTTCCGATGATTCCGATGACAGTAAGCTTTTTTATGTCAGGCTCGGGCAAAAGAGCGGTCGTCGCCACCAAGGGATTAATTTTCGGCCTTTCGATAACCTTGATATATACATTGATAGGTCTTATCGTTGCATTGACGCAGAACGAGGCTTTTGCTACGGTTTTATCCTCGCACTGGATTCCCAATCTGTTGTTTTTCATTCTTTTTGTTGCCTTTGCGCTTTCGTTTTTCGGATTGTTTGAAATAACACTGCCTTCGGGACTTGCGAACAGAGCCGACCGGCAGGCCGACAAGGGCGGATATCTTGCTTCATTTTTCCTTGCCGTCACGCTTGCCGTCGTATCGTTCTCGTGTACAGGTCCGTTTGTCGGTACGCTTTTAGTGCAGTCGGCTCGTGGAGGAATAGCGCTTGAGCCTGTACTCGGCATGTTCGGTTTCGGAACGGGGCTTAGTCTGCCTTTCATTGTATTTGCATTTCTGCCTTCGCTCATGAAAAAACTTCCGAAATCGGGCGGATGGCTCAATTCCGTCAAAGTGGTGTTTGCTTTCGTCATTGCGGGTATGAGTTTGAAGTTTCTGGATATTGTGGACAATTATTTTACACTGAATATCATCACTCGCGATGCGGTGATTGCGGTATGGACTGTTCTTGCAATTTTCATCGGACTGTATCTTTTGGGAAAAATAAAACTTCCGCACGACAGCGATTTGAAACACGTGGGCATATTCCGGATGTTGCTTGCAATAGCTTCATTTTCTTTTGCATTTTACCTTTTGCCGGGTTTATTCGGCGCTCCTCTGTCTGCCGTGTCGGCTTTCATGCCTGCGCAGGAGAAGCAGGTATTCAGCCTGATATCCGGAAACAGCGCTCCTGTTCCCTCTGTCGCGGCGATGAATACGGACAATTTGTGCGGAACTCCCAGATATTCGGATTTTCTGACTTTACCCAAAGGTATTTCGGGATATTTCGACCTCAAGGAAGGACTTGCCTGTGCAAAAGAAAAGAACAGACCGGTGTTTCTGGATTTTAAGGGACATAATTGCGGTAACTGCAAAAAAATGGAAAAGGGTATATTTCTCGACAAAAGAATAATAGATATTCTGAACGAAAAGTTTACAGTCATTGGTTTATATACCGATGATAAAACGGAACTTCCGGAAAGCGAACATATAACGGCTTCTAACGGACGGATTTTGAAGACTGTCGGGGCAGTGAACCTCAATTATGAGGCTGAAACGTACGGTTTAAACGCACAGCCCTATTTCGTGATAACGGATGCCGACGGAAAAGCTCTAACCGACGGTCTTGGTTATGAGACTGACGCCGACAAATTTCTACAGTGGTTACAGACGGGGCTGGAATTATTCAATAAGGAACGGAAAAATGAATAAGTACGTCATCTCTATGTTAAGCAAAAAAGGGTACAATGTCATCGATTTAAGGCAGGCGCGCTTTCCCAACTGTTGGGAAGCCTCCTTCCCAACTGTTGGGAAGGATGCTTCCCAACAGTTGGGAAGCATCCTTCCCAACAGTTGGGAAGCATCCTTTCCGACAGTCGGAAAGCCTCCTTTCCGACAGTCGGAAAGCCTCCTTCACGACAGTCGTGAAGCCGGTTGGGTTTTTCTTAAATGCCGTAAGCTAAAGCATACGGTTAATAAAGTGTCGTCCCTGCGGGACTTGTCGTGCGCAGCCAAAAAATCCCGTAGGGATGAAATATCGGTAGAAAACAAAACGGTAGCGATCAAAAATCCCGTAGGGATGACATGCCGGTCCAATCCCGCTCTTTATTTAAACTGTTGGAAATCTCCCGATACCGACATGTCATCCCTACGGGATTCAGTGGAGGCGGGAACGTGTTTTCTACCGACATGTCATCCCTACGGGATTTCAGACAGTCATGTCAGGCGATTATTGTCTGAACCGCTGATTTCTGTCCCTGAACCTGATTCAGGGTTTATGATTAACATGACCGGACTGTACAGCAAGTCCCGCAGGGACGACACTTTATTAAACGTATTCTCTAGCTTACGGCAAGGGTATCCGCAGCTATCATTAATAATCTAATTATACGATCTTTATGGTTTACTTATATGAAAGGTCTGAGGTTTATATCACATTTCCAGGCTACTGAGGTTGTTTTGTTTTAAAATCAGGTAAAAATGAGGTTTTTTTAACCGTTATATCTTATTTATTCTTCATCACTTAACACGGCGGTTTCGTCAGCTGTGATATCCTGTTTATCTGCCATCGTTTCTGATAATAATTTTATTATAATTACCCTCGCTATAAATGCGATTAAAAACACTTTAATAAGCCACCATATATCTTATTTATTTGACACCCCTCCGGTTAAAACCCGAAACTATCAATTTCTTTTACTTCTTTTTCCTGTTCTTCGAACGGTTTTGCCTTGCCCTGTACCGCATGACCTTCGATATGGAT
>JAISPE010000191.1 GCA_031275145.1 Prevotellaceae bacterium
TAACGGTTATGGCGAAAGTCTTCTGGAATATAACAAATACACTTCCATGCTGCGAATGGGTTTCTGTATAAAGCCGCCGATAAGGAATTTATATTAAAATGGCATTGATAAGGAAAGACTTATTTGTTATATTGACTGTCCCGATTCGCCGTTGAATGATGTGAACCGATTTATCGACCTGCCGCTACATTCCCGTAACGAAGATTTGGCGTAATCACTGTTGCTGTTAAATATTTGCGAACGCAGGGATAGCGGGGTGGACAGAGCCATAGAAGCGTTGGAAGAAGCATTGATGCCTCCACCCAAATTTACCGGATGCGATTTTTTACGAGAGTATTTATTTTCGGCCACAAAAACTGTCGGCGATGAACAGGCAGGATAAAATCCGTGCCTCCTGCATGAAGACAACAAAGAAATGACCAATCAATCGGTGCGGGAACGTTTTGAGATAGACAAAAATAATTGCCCGATGGCCTCACGGGTGGGCTGTAAAAAATTTGAGGTTAATTAAAAATAATTCCGTTCAAATTCCGCAATCAAAAATCCCGTAGGGATGACATGTCGGTATCGGAAGATTTTCAACAGTTTGAACAAAAAGCGGGATTGGACCGGCATGTCATCCCTACGGGATTTTTTGGCCGCACACGACAAGTCCCGCAGGGACGACACTTTATTAACCGTATGCTTTAGCTTACGGCATGGGTACATGCGGGACTTACGGTACGCGGCTGGAGAAAGTTCTATGGTTTTTTGAATTAAAATTTTTAATGGTGTATTCATTAAACAGACGGCATCCGGTTCGGTTCAATGAGGTAATGAGGTTGGTTTGTGTGTGTTTTCTCATTGCTACTGAGGTTGTTTTGTTATTTTGAATTAGGTGAAAATGAGGTTTTGGAAGGGCAAACTTTTGTTTGTTCTTATAACAAATATTCGCAATGACAATGGGTCGTGGATTGCTTCGTCGCTGATTCATCGCTAATTCTTCCGACAGGCGTCATTACGCTTTCAGTTGCGGTACGAAACGGGTATTTCGTAACACTTCCTTAGTGACGGTAAATTAGCAAAAGCGTCATCTGCGTGCCAGGCCAGAATGTTATATCCTGTTTATTTGGCATCTCTTAATTGAAAGCCGGACTAATACGCAAAAACCCGCACATTTCTGTACGGGTTGTTTAACAAATAAAAAATAATCAATAATATGAAAAATTAAATAATCAAAATAATCAATTATTCACTTTCTTGCATTATTGCCAAAACTACTCAGTCGGCAGATTCCACAGAATCCGATTCCGATTCCTCTGATCCTGTCACAGGGAATACTCCGGGAGTAAATGTCGGTATACGTTCCTGAATAACAGAGCGACGGTTATCTTTAACAACATCACCGGATATGGAAGCCGTAGCCGAAAAACAGAAGACAAACAGTGCAACTACGAGATACCATGTAAATTTCTCAATGAAATTTGCCGTCTGCCGGACGCCAAATGTCTGGTTTCCTGATGCAAAATTCGCAGCTAATCCCCCTCCCTTGGAGTTTTGTATCAATACTGCAAAAATCATCAACACCCCCACTATAATCAAAAGCACCGAAAAAACAATAACCATAACAACTATATTTTTTTATCTTTAATTTCATTAATTTTGCGCGCAAAGTAAATACTTTTTTCCGGATTTAGCAAAATTAATTTGTTATAACATTCCATTGATTTATCATAAAGACCCTGCGCAAGGTATATTTCCGCTAAAGTTTCACTTACTATATCACTGTCTTCAAATGTGTTCTCCAAATCCAAATCCGGCAGAACGATTTCCCTTCCGGGAGTAATTTTAGGCGATTCTTTTATGAAATTAATAATCAAATCATCCTTTTCACTGCTGCTGTTATTCGGAAATTCGTCTAAAAAATCGTCTGCGGAGAAATATTCGCTGGAAAAAGACATGAAAGAATTTCTGTTTGAAACAGGAGTTTTAGTTATATCGCCGGTGTTTGCCTTTTTTGTGTTTTGTGTTTTGAGAAAACTGTATAACCGTTTCCTGCCGGGAAAATAAAGAGCAGTCAGTTTACATGCTTCGCTGTAATTCTGCCTGTTTTCGTTGTGATATCCCTTTAACAGTAACGCACGCGCAGCGGTAAACCACGGTTTTTTAGCCACAAGCGCCTCCAATTCACTGATATCGCCGTTTTCAATGCCGATATCAAGATTCAGATATTTATCCAGTAATTGAAAATCCATTGCGCTTACCAGTTTCCTACGGATGCATTGAAAATATTTTCGACTAAGGTTTTCGTGATTTCCTCTACCAACTGCGCCTGATATTGCTCTATCGAAGCTTCGCCCGGAAAATCGCTGTATGAAGAAAATTCCTTCTCGAAATTTTGCGTTTCGTCAATCTGGTTGACATATTTCACTTTAACCTTTATCGTCAGTCTGTTTTGGGAGGCTACTTCGTCTCCTGTAATTGCGGTCGGCGTTATGGAGTAGTCTATGATTTCTCCGCTGAACTGAAGGTGTCCGTCGGCTTCCACCTGCGTCAAACGTGTCTGGCGTGTGAACATATCCTTTAAAGCCTCTGTAAACGTGTTGCTCAGAGAGGGATTGACAAGTAACGCCATATTCGGGAAATATTCGATGCTGACCGTTTTGACATCGGGAGACAAATAGCTCTGATTGAACGAATATATTCCGCACGAGCCGAAAACGGCAAATAATAACGGTATGATAAAATATTTTAATTTATACATCTTCAAATTCTTCTATATCGTATTCCTTGATTTTCCTGTACAGCGTACGCTCCGAAATGCCCAGAGCGTCTGCTGCGGGTTTTCTTTTGTTGTTGAATTTCTTCAAAACTTTCCGTATAGCCTCTTTTTCTTGAGACTGAAGGTCCGGAATATTGAAAGCGTCGTCGTTGTTATTAATATCTCCGTTGGAAGGGGTTTCTTCGTGGTATATCAGGGGTTCTTCGCTGATAAACTTGTCGTATTCCTGAACGGCAGCCTCGCCTTTCGACAGTTTATATATCCACTTTTTCAATTCATTGACATCGTTGCGCATGTCGAAAAGTATCTTGTACAGCAATTCTCTTTCGGATGCAAAACTGCCGCCCTCGTCCTTGTTACTGTGATAAAGAACGGGCAAACTGTTATTGACGGGAAGATATTTACGCAACACTTCGCTCGACACATCCCTGTCGTGCTCAATGACCGAGATTTGTTCCGTCACATTCTTCAACTGCCTGATATTTCCAGGCCAGGAATAGTTTTCCAGTTCCAGACGGGCTTCGGGATCAAGCGTAATGGAGGGCATACGGTATTTTTCCGCAAAGTCGGCAGCGAATTTTCTAAACAGCAGGTATATATCATCTTTCCGTTCTCTCAGCGGCGGTACAGTTATCGGCACAGTGTTAAGCCGGTAATATAAATCTTCGCGAAAACGGTTGTGCCTTATGGCTTCCGGAAGATTTACGTTCGTTGCCGCAATGATTCGCACATCTGTTTTCTGTACTTTCGAAGAGCCAACTTTAAGAAATTCGCCTGTTTCCAGAACTCTCAACAGCCGGACTTGCGTAGATAAAGGCAATTCGGCGACTTCGTCTAAAAATATTGTCCCTCCGTCGGCGACTTCGAAATAGCCTTTACGCGTATCCAAAGCGCCGGTAAAAGAGCCTTTTTCATGACCGAACAGTTCCGAATCAATAGTGCCTTCGGGTATTGCGCCACAGTTTACGGCAATATATTGACCGTGTTTGCGGGAACTGAACTTGTGTACGATTTTGGGAAAAGCTTCCTTTCCTGTTCCGCTTTCTCCGGTAATCAGTACGGACAAGTCGGTAGGGGCAACCTGACACGCAATATCAAGTCCCCGGTTAAGTCCCGGCGCATTGCCGATTATGTCGAACTGTTGTTTTATGTTTTGTAAATCTATCATTACTACTTCTTCTTCTCAAAAACGAGATACAAATATACGTTATATTTTTTTACCGTCGAAAAGTAAATACCGTTTATACTAATTTTGTGTCGTTTAACAACTGCGTATTCTTCTTCAGATATCGCAGGACGCAATATAAAATAATGGTAATAAAGCAAATTATATACAGCGCAAAGTTAAAGTCGTACTTTTTCCGCACAAATTCTCCGATAAAGTCAAACAGCGAAAATATAACGAACAGTGCAAGCAGTCCGTTTTTTTCCTGTTTCAATACTTTTTTCCATCTGAAAGGCGTCGCCGGCTTGACAAACAGCTTGAAATTCGGGATAAATGCAGGCGTTCGCTCAGCCCATTCGAGATATGCCTGCCCGAACTTGCGGCGTAAAAACTGCTCTTCGGCATACATAATCCTTTCGTAGTAAATCCAGTAAACTAATGCGAAGACAAACACAAACCAGAAATTCTGTACGGCAAGCGCAATACCTAACCACATCAGAAAATTCCCGACATAAAGCGGATGCCTGACAATGGCATAAATACCTGTACGGTTTAATGTTTCGGCGATTTGCTCCGATGTATTCCTGCCCGAAGTATTGTCCGGAGTATATCCGACGGTGTAAACCCGTATTGCAAGTCCTGTCAGGCAGATAAATATACAGGCAATAGTGTAGTAATCCATAAAAGACGCTATGTCTTTGAAAAACTTAACGGGATTCAATTCGGAATATATAAGTACAATAATTCCTGCTATTAAAATAATTACCGGTAAAATTCCCCGATACTTAAAAAGCCAATTCCCCTGATATTCTAACTGTTCTTGTAGATCCATCTGTATTTTGATATTTATTAATTCGGGGGCAAAGGTAGTATTTTTTATCGAATCTGTCCAAAAACATAAGTTTTTCATTCTTATAAAAACAGGCACAGGAACAGAATATTTTAAAGGATTCTTCCGTGTCCCGAATCATCGAATACAAAATATGCAAAGATTAAAAACGAAAAATAATCGTTGTGAATCAAGTTTCGTAAAATATTTTCTGTTTTCGTTTGTCTGCATAAGTAGAGAATAATCTCTGATGATAATTGAAAATATGAATATTTAAAGATAATGAATACAGTATATATTTGTATGGGAAT
>JAISPE010000222.1 GCA_031275145.1 Prevotellaceae bacterium
CTTCGTCGGGTTCGACCGTTACCACATAGATATCCGAATAGACGGGCGTTGCGTTATAGTCCGATGTTACCTTGCAGTAATAGTAATGTGTTCCAACGGGTAAACCGTCAGGAGTGGTCGAGTACCGGCTTTCCGTAGCGCCCGTGATAGCCTCCCCGCCTTCGACGCTTGCAACCGTATTGCTGTACCACTGATATTCGAGTTTCGCTCCCTCGACAGTTTCAGCTTCGACTATGAGAACGCCGCTGAAACCGTTTTCACAGATACAGTATTTTATGCTGTCAGGCTCGCTGAGGGTTATCGACACGCCGGCTTTGGGATTGACCGTAACCCTGACTGTCTCTGTGGAAGAGCATCCGGCGCGCGAAGTCAGAGTAATGAGATAAATTACTTCAACGGGCTGTGTGCCTCTGTTGCTCAAAGTTTCGGAGATGAAGCCCGTCGAACCTTCCGAAGCCTGCTGCTCTATGCCGGATATTGACCGGCCGGTCAGCCTTCATATTGTTTATACATGTTCAGATTATGACAGTATGGAGCTTCCGGGTTTCCTAAAATTACCGGTTTGGACAGTCAAAAAACATATCTGTAACAAACTGACAAATAGGAATCCGCACATATACGGATATAAAAACACATTAATTTTGCCGATATTGGCAGAATAAACACTAATTTTGCACGAAATTTAATATCTGTTTCGTATGGCGATTTATATAGATGATGTTTCAAGAACTTTTGGTGAATACCTGTTTATTCCGGGGCTTACGACAAAGCAGTGTACCCCTTCCAATGTATCGTTGCGGACGCCTCTGGTCAAGTACAGGGCAACGGACAAAGAATCAACGCTGGAACTGAATATCCCGTTTGTTTCGGCAATAATGCAGTCGGTATCGGGGCCGGAACTTGCGATAGAACTTGCGCGTAACGGCGGACTGTCGTTCATATTTGCTTCCCAGTCCATCGATTCTCAGGCAGAGATGGTCAGGAAAGTGAAAAAATTCAAGGCGGGATTCGTTGTGAGCGATTCCAACCTGAAACCGGACAATACCTTGCAGGACGTGGTTGATCTGGTAAACAAAACCGGACATTCCACAATCGGAATCACCCACGACGGCACTCCGAACGGGAAATTACTCGGCCTTATCACAAACCGCGATTACAGACTCGAAAGAGACGACCCGAACAGTAAAGTAGAAGAATTTATGACCCCGTTCAAGTCTCTGATTACAGGAAATCTGGGAATTACTCTCACAGATGCCAATCAGATTATCTGGGATCACAAACTGAATACCCTGCCGATAATAGACCGGAATAACAATCTGGCATATTTCGTGTTCAGAAAAGATTACGACAATCACCGGGAAAATCCCAATGAACTGTCGGGAAAAGATAAAACCCTGCTGGTCGGCGCAGGAATCAACACCCGCGATTACAGGGAACGGATTCCGGCGCTCGTAGATGCGGGAGTGGATGTCCTTTGTATTGATTCCTCAGACGGATATTCGGAATGGCAAAAAGAAACGCTTCAGTGGATTAAGAAAAATTACGAACACATACCCGCAGGTGCAGGGAATGTTGTAGATAAGGAAGGATTCGACTTTCTGGCGAATGCCGGGGCCGATTTCATCAAAGTGGGAATCGGAGGAGGCTCAATCTGTATCACCCGGGAACAGAAAGGAATAGGCCGGGGACAGGCGACTTCCCTCATTGACGTTGCAAAAGCGCGCAAAGAATATCTGGAAAAAACGGGCTGTTATATCCCCATTTGCAGCGACGGAGGACTGGTACACGATTATCACATGGTTTTGGCGCTTGCGATGGGCGCTGATTTTCTGATGATGGGCAGATATTTTGCCCGTTTCGACGAATCGCCTACAAAAAAACTGCGAATCGGGAACAATTATGTCAAGGAATACTGGGGCGAAGGCTCTAACCGCGCTCAAAACTGGCAACGTTACGATTCGGGAGGAGCAGAGTCGCTGAAATTCGAGGAAGGAGTAGACAGTTATGTACCGTATGCCGGCAAACTGAAAGACAATATAGAGATTACTCTGTCTAAAATCAAGGCGACAATGTGCAGTTGCGGAGCTGTAACAATCGACGAATTGCAGCAGAACGCGAAAATAACCCTGGTTTCATCAACAAGCATCGTGGAAGGCGGCGCTCACGACGTAATTCTAAAAGATCAGGGATAAATCAATGCAAATCTTCATTTTCACAGTGATATTACTTGCCCTGTGCGTTGCGGGAATTGGCGTACGCATCTGGATAAAAGGCGAATTTACCGAACACGATACAGGCAGGAATAAAAACATGAAAAAACTCGGTATAAACTGCGTGAAAAACGAAGAAATGGAACAGCATAACAGCAGGCAAAGCAACAGTGTATGCTCTGCCTGCTCGTTTTCCGGTTCGTGCAGTAAAAAATCCTGATATTTTCCGGTTTTTTCTCCGTTTTTTCGCGTCGAAGCCTGTACGGTTAAATCTTTTTTTGAAAAAAATCTCAAAATAATCCATTGAGTTTTAATATTGTGAAAAATAATTAAACTTTTTTTCACAATATTTTGTCGGGGATTACGAAAATTTCGTAACTTTGCCAAAAATTCGTAAGAAATGGATACAAAATTAAAGAAATTGACAATTCAGGAACAGGAGGCTATACTTGCCGTCTGGAAAACAGGTAAAGGAGTTATACGCGATTTCATGGAAAATCACTCGAAGCCCGTACCCCACTACAACACACTGGTTTCTACCATAAAAAATCTGGAGAAAAAATCATACGTCTCGCACAGAGTTGTTGGCAATGTAAATGAATATTTTCCTGTTGTCGATGAAGAAGAGTACAAAAAACAGTTTATGAAAACTGTTGTTAAAGACTATTTCTCAAATTCGTACAAAGAACTGGTCGCTTTCTTTGCCGACGAAAAGAAAATATCGGCAAAAGATCTGAAAGAAATTATTGACATTATCGAAAAAACGGAAAAATGAACGAACTGCTGACATATATTCTGAAAACAGCAATAATCCAGTGTGCATTACTGTTTTGCTATCGCATGCTGATAAACGGGGATACTTTCTATAAAATGACGCGCTGTTATTTTGGGGGAGGATTATTATTTTCGTATATTGCACCGCTTATACAGTTCAGTTTCGGAATTTTACCTCCGGTACGGAATGATATTTCCCAACTGTCGCAGCTGATGCAGCCGGCAACTGTTCAGGTCATTCCGGACGTCGCGGAAATATACCGGAATCAGTTGCCTCAGACGGCAGTACAATGGTGGCAACAATATTCGTTTGCTGACATTCTGACGGCAATATTTGTCGCAGGCACGGTTATTATGCTGATCCGTTTCGCGATGCAGTATATAAGCCTCAGTCGCCTGCAAGCATATCAGCAGCACAGATACAAAACGTGCAGGATATTCAGCATCGACGGGATAATCAAACCGTTTTCGTTCGGTAAACGGATCTATATCAACCCCAAATTGCATACGGTCAGAGAACTTGACGAAATTATCCGGCACGAACTGATACATATACGCCAGCATCACAGTGTAGATATAATCGCGACAGCTATTAACAGCAGTATTTTCTGGTGGAATCCTTTCGCACGCCTGCTCGGCGAAGATATCCGTAACAATCTGGAATATATTGTCGATAACGAAATGCTGAGAAACGGAATCAATCGAAAACACTATCAATATCACCTTTTGAATATTAATCAGTTAAATTATAAAAACAGTATGGCAAATTATTTTAATTTTTCAAATATAAAAAAACGTATAGAAATGATGAACAAAGAAAAAACGCAACCGGTTTATAAGATAAAATGGTTGCTCCTGCCTCTTGTCGCTGCTGTTATGCTGCTATCGTTCAATGTGAAACGGGCAATCGCGACAAATGTTGATTTCGCTGTATACAGCGAAATAACCGAACCGGAACAAATCGCTGAAAGCGATACTCCGGCGAACGGAAATCCCGCTGC